>JAFUZB010000126.1 GCA_017476845.1 Clostridia bacterium | reverse complement strand
GTCACGAATATCCTCCGGATCCCTGCATGCACACCAGGAAACGTTTTCCCACAGGATTTCCATCCCATGGTCTGCAGCTCTCCTCCGCATCTCCCCATACACCGTCTTCAGATTGCGGATCATACGGATATGCGAGGGATGCTTAAACCCGGGCGGTCCATGCAGGACATAATAGGATGCGCCGATCGCCCGCCCTGCATCCAGGACGCCCTGGAAAATATGCATGGCGTCCCTTCGCTGCCTCTCCGACTGTGCGAATAGGTCAGATTCAAACTGTGTGCCCTTGGGGTGCACAGAGGTGCAGTGCATATCCCCCAGCGCTTCGCGCACCGTACGTCCAAACGTTTCCGTGTACTCGCTATGGGTTTCAAGAAACACCTCACACGTATCCAGGCCGAAGTCACGCAGGTGGGCTGCCCCCTCCTCCGTCTCCAACCGCCCGTAAAAGGAGGCCGAGCTCATGCCGAGTCTCACTTCGCCACCTCCGCACCGTTGAGTTCATCAAGGGTGAGGGCAAAGGCCGGCATCATATCACGCATGAACTCCTGCACCTCGGGAAGGTCAATGGCATCAATGGATTTCCGGATGGCAATGGCGGCAGCGTCAAACTCATGATTACCCGCGCGCTGCTCCTCAATACACTTGGCATAGGCACTGATGCGGTCTGCGGCCTTCACCAGCCTTGCAGCATAGGTATCCTTTTCGGTCATACAAGAGGCCACATCGGCACGCAGATCCTCCGGCAGCATGGCAGCGAGCCGTGCCACCGCCTGATCTTCCACCTCGGAAAACGCGCTTCGAAGTTCCTGGGAGTGATACTTGACCGGTGTCGGCAAATCCCCCGTGAGTACCTCCGCTGCATCATGATAGACCGCCAGTGTCACCACATGTTCGGGATCAATGTCCTTCCCATACCGGTCGCGGGCGATCAATGCAATCCCGTGGGCCATCATCGCCACCTGCAATGAATGCTCCGCATCGTTCTCCGGCTGGGTATTGCGCATCAGGCTCCATCTGCGTATCAGGCGAAGACGTGACATATAGGCAAAAAAATGATTCATATTGCCTCCATCCTGCAGCCGACGGCTGCACATACGTATGATACACCATCGCAAGCCCCTTTCGCAAACCGCATCTTGACAGCGTTCACAGAAGGCCTATAATGCACAAGAAAATTGCATCCACCGCTGGGGGTGCGGCTTCAGGCCGCTGAGAGGGCATCGCCCGACCCTTGGAACCTGTGTAGATTATCCTACCGTAGGGAAGCGGAATACAGCCTTCCGGCTGTCATCCATCTGCTTTCCCGCGCCAAACGCGGGTTTTCTTATGGGATGCAGAGAAAGGAAGGTTTTCCTATGTTCCATTTCCTCCCTACCGCACTCGCAGAGAGTGCCGAAACTCCGGTCGCTGAACCCTCCTGGTTTGAGACCGCATTCAAGAAATTCGGTTCCTTCCCACTGTGGGGCTGGATCGTCGTCGGCATCCTACTTGTGCTCGGCATTGTCCTTTATGCCAGCTCGCGCAAGTCTCGCGGCAAGAAGGTCTGGACCACACAGATGATGTCGCTGGGTGCCATCTGCATGGCGCTCTCCAGCGTACTGAGTCTGGTTCGCCTCTTCCGTATGCCCATGGGCGGCTCCATCACCCCCGCAAGCATGCTCCCGCTTCTCCTGTTCGCCTACATTTATGGCGCCGGCCCCGGCATTACCCTGGGTGCGCTTTACGGTGTCATGCAGTTCATTTTAGACGGCGGTGAGTTTGCCTGGGCCGGCCTGATCCCCAACCTGTTGGATTATCCCATCGGCTTTGCCATGCTGGGTCTGTGCGGGCTGTTCGGTTCCATGAGCGACAAGCGCAAGGGCCTGGTGATCGGCGTGATCGTCGGCTGTGTCGGACGTTTCCTGTGTTCCTTCCTCTCCGGATGGATTTTCTACGGCGAGTGGGCTCCCGAAGGCATGTCCCCCTTCGTCTATGCCGCTGCCTATAACGGTGCCTATATGGGCGTAGAATGCATTATCTGCGTTGTCATTGCCTTCCTGGTCGGCGAGCGCCTGCTCAAAGCCCTCAAGGGCTTCCGCAAAAACAGCTAATTCCTGCCCGGCGAAAGTACGCCGGGCTTTCTTTTGCCTTGCATCGGGTCCCATCACCTGAAGGAGTTTTTTCCCGGACAGCGAAATGACTCTGTGCCATGAAGGATTTCCATGTGCGAGAGGAGGGTATCCATGATCGATCTATGCTTCCTTGGAACCGGCGGGTCCATACCCATGCCGGACCGGGCGCTGGCCAGTCTGTATATCCGTGTCGGGGGAAAAGCGATTCTGTTGGACTGCGGTGAGGGAACGCAGATCGGTATCATGCGCCTTGGCTGGGGCTTCAGGTGCATTGACGCGCTCCTGCTCACACACTTCCATGCCGACCACTGCTCAGGTGTGCCCGGGTTTCTTCTGGCCATGGCCAAAGCCGGGCGAACAGAGCCGCTGGACATCTACGGCCCTGTCGGTCTCACGCAGGTGATTTCCGGTCTTCGCGTCATCGCCCCGCAGCTCCCTTATCCCCTGCGCCTGCACGAGCTGTCTAGGGAAAGAAGCAACTTCTCCGCCATCGGCCTTCAGATCACCGCTTTCCCTCTCAACCATGGCATTCCCTGTCTGGGTTATTTCTTTTCCCTTCACAGGCTCCCCGCCTTTGATCCGGAGAAAGCCAGGTCGCTCCATGTACCCCTTCCGCTATGGAAGGTGCTGCAGCACGGTGAAAGCGTCGAAGTTGGCGGCCGCACCGTGCTTCCCGAGGAGGTACGCAAAGAGGAGCGCAAAGGGCTCAGCTTTCTGTATGCTACCGACACGCGCCCCGTTCCCGATATCACGGAGCTCGGGAAAAACTGTGACCTGATGATCCTGGAGGGTATGTATGGAGATGACGACAAGCTGCCGCAGGCACACAAGAATCATCATATGCTGTTCCG
This sequence comes from Clostridia bacterium, assembly GCA_017476845.1. Taxonomy (GTDB): domain Bacteria; phylum Bacillota; class Clostridia; order Christensenellales; family Aristaeellaceae; genus UBA2943. The sequence goes on along the minus strand of JAFUZB010000126.1, from coordinate 6,795 downwards.
CGAAAGCGCAGCCCTCGCAAGTCAGGCGCAGCCCGGCGAGTTGATCCTGACCCATTTTTCCACTTCACTGGAAGGCCCTGAAGCCTACCTGCCTCAGGCATTGGCTGTTTTTCCGCACACACGCTGCGCTACGGACGGCATGTGCCTGACACTTCGTTTCCCTGAGAGATAAGCGCAAAAGGCGCTCCCGCCGCAGTCCATATCTTTGGTCTGCGGTGGGAGCGCCTTTTCAGATATCACCTATCCATTCATCGTCGTCGAATTCATCCCAGTCCAATTCGAAATTCAAGTTGTACTCGCTGTCCTGACGAACGCGACGATATTCGATCGTATTTCCCATCCCCGTCTGTCGGACCATATTCAGCGATCCCGCCCATCTTGGCTGCCGGCGTGCATCTCTGGCCATCGTGACACGTTCAAGCGCATAGCACCTGCCGATCACTTCGATTTCGATTTCCTTCACTGACTGTGGAAAGCAGACCTCTTCCACGCCGCTGTTAAACAGGCAGCGCGTCCCGATCTTTTTGATGCCTTCAGGAAAATGTACATGTTTCAGGTTTCTGCAATTCCTGAACACACCGTCACCCAACATCTTCACAATCGGAGGCAGTTTTACCTCTGTCAGGGCTGTATTCTGGAAAGCCATGGCCTGAATTTCCTGCACATCCCGCGAGAATTCCACCTCTCGGAGCTCTGTACAATTGTCGAAAGTACGTTTCGGAATAATGCAATAGCCTTTCGGTAGGACGGCCTTCTCTACGCCGGTAGCAGAAAAACATGCATCGCCAAGAAGGATCGGCTCCCTCTTCCAGGACAGATCGATCTGTCTTATGTTCACACACTCGGCAAAGGCCTCATCACAGATTTCCCGAATGTTCTCGGGGAAATGCAGCCCCGGAGCAAGTGTCTCCACCGCTCCTACGCCAACCGTATCCAGATCTTTGCAGGATTTGAAGGCGCCCGGGCCAATCTCTGTAAGCGCGTCCGGCAGGGATACACGCCTGACTGCGGATAGTGAAAACGCCCGCACCGGAATCACCTTTTGCGTTTCCGGCCAGACAACCTCCATGAGGTGCATACAGCCATTCCAGATATCGATTCCCATTTGGTTCACTGAAGCCGGAAGGGAAATCTGCTCGAGTCCGCTTCTTGCAAAGGCAGCCTGTTCGATCGATTCGACACTGTCCGGAAGCTCCAGTCGCTGCAGCTGTGCGCATTCAAAGAAGGCACCCTCACCGACGCATTTCAAATGGTCGTGAAGCGTAACATTGCTAATCCCTGAACGTGCGAAAAGAAGTGCGGGGATCCTTTCCATGTGCTCGGGAAATACAAAGGACTTCAGTTTGGAGCACAGAGAAAAGGCCTTATCGCCGATTTGTTCTATCCCTTCCGGAAGTTCCAGCTCTTCAATGCCTGAGAGCATGAAGCATTCCTGCCCGATCGTTCGGATCGTATCCGGAAGAAAGATATGCGCAGCCTTGTTTTTGCGGAAGAGCCCATCGCCAAGTGCAGTCACCGTTTTCCCGGCGATCTCAGGAGGAACAAAGATCTCCTCGGCATCTTTGATCCGGCATCTGGTCAGGACTACCTCTTTCTTCCCCAGTTGTTTCCAGTCCCAATCCACCTTCATGTTCCGTGCAGAGAAAGGGTGCTCCATGTCATAGTTGAACTGTTTTTCCTGCTTGGCCTCCTCCTCCTCACGGTCCACATGCTTCTCCTTCTCTTCAATGACCGTTGCCGCAAAGGCAGTCGCGTTCGCGTCATTCGCATGAGAAATCAGCTTGTCATACTGCTCAGGCTTCATCGGAGGGATGGCATGCAGCAATTCTGTGAGAATGGTGTCTGGAAAATGGAGATCCACAAAATCACACAGCCATCTCGGTCCATTGCGTTTCAATGACTTGTCATGGTTCTCCGCCATCTGGGCAAAGTTTTCCGGCTCTTTGAGGCAGCTGTAGAGCAGCACCGCGCGCAGATTGGCCCCTTCTGTCTTTGCAAGCGTAAGAAGCGGCATGTCGAATCGCAAGTTGTCCGTATGCAGTCCCTGATCCTCCGTACCATAGATGGTCAGACGATGGCAGTTGCTATCTCTGATATGCACGATATGGTCCAGTTGCGGAATGCCCTCCCACAATATCAGCTGATGCTCCGTCGGGCACAAGATCTCGATTTCCTCCACCGCAGGCATGCGCACAAGCAGGCTCCGCAAATGCAGAAAATTACTGATGGGAATGGAGAACATGCACTTGACGTGTTTCACATTTTCCAGTCCCGGCATGGGCTTGGGATCATCCAGGCGAGTTCTCATCATGTCTAAAAAGACAACCTCTGCCATATCTTTTCCCGCAAAGGCATTTTCATCCAATCCATAGAAACCGGGAATCTGCACGCATCTGCCCTCTCCTTTATAGCGCGTCGCGTACAGCTTTCTTCCAACCGCCCGGGTGTCCCAGTTTTCCAATCCGTACAGCTCTTCCCCCGGTCTGTTCATCGCTTATCCCTTTCTCTCCTGCGTACTCTTGATCGTCAAAAGGATCATCTCACACGGATTCCACAGCCGCGGCGCATGTGCAGAATTGGTCATTCCGCGGCTGACCAGGAGATGCTCATCATCGTAGAACCCATGGGTATATTTCGGAAGAATCCCCTGTCCCGGCGCATACAGTCCATGTCCAAACAGCTGGACCTGTCCGCCATGGGCATGCCCTGAAAGCGTAAGATCTATCCCCTGTCCCTGTACAACAACAGGATAGTACTCCGGATGGTGACACATAAGCAGTTTGAATCCATCCTCACGAGCCATGCAGGAAACAAATCGCCGCATCTCCGGCTTTTGGTCTTTCTCCAGTCTGTGAGAATCGACCTCCCGCGAGGTCAGCCCGCCCAAAACCACACCTCTGAAGTGCACAAAACGGTCATCAAGCACGGTGACGCGGCTTTTCTCCAGAAGCTTTCTGAACTCCGGCCAATCCTCGTTTCTTGTCTCGTGATTCCCCACGGAAAAGAATACAGGCGCCGTATCCGGCGCCTCCTGGATAAAGCGTAGTGCATGATGCATTCCGCCCCTATGTCTGTCCAGCAGATCTCCTGTCACCAAGATGGCATCCACACCACGGGCAGCTTGAAGCGCATCGTCATAGGGAGCGTTATGCAGATCCGAGATGAAGGCAAAAGTCAGTGACTCCTCTATGCTCCCGCTGTCTACCGTCACGCGATTGATCTGCCGCTTCACTGTGCCGCCCTCCTCTTATGTCCAATGAGAAGAAAGCCTACCACCAGACCCGGCAGAATAAACGCAAGCCCCATGATTCCTGCAAAGCAGAGCATCAGGCGAAGGTAGGTTGCAAAAAGCGGATTGACCAGTCCAGCATATCCCGGAATGCCAAGGAGCGTGACAAAAACAAAGATCGCAACGAGCATCAGCGCACCTCCAGCAAGTCCGCAACCGGTCCATACAGCAAAGCGCGGTCTGTTGATCACAAAGAGCAACAGAATCACCGCAACTGCAGATAGCGGAAGCACCCACCAGTATCCGAGCACGGAACCGACTTTGTGCAGATCTACTTTTTCCCCTACCATTTCAAACCCGGCAACGAGCAGTGCAGGCCTGAGCGGTATCACCAGTTCCTGCGCTTTCTCCTCTAGCACCGGAACGATCTCATTGCGCATGACAAGCCGTCTGTCATACTCGCCCACCGTACTCCGGAAACCCTCGTCGGCCAAGAGGATATCTTCTCCATCCATCCACATATAATAGGGAAAGATCAGGTCCTCGCCATAGTCTTCATCGTATTCATCTGCATCCGCATCCGGAAGACGGAAAGTCTCCTGAAGAAACGTCCGGACCTCCTCGCCGTAGGCATCAAAGGCTGCACTGTCAAAGCTTGCCCTGACCTGCTCTCGGCTAAACCCGTAGGTATCGGAGAGCCCATCAATTGTTTCTCCCATTTCCGCCAGCTGTTTTTCCCGGATCCATGTGGCCGGCACTTGATAGAGCGCACTGCCCTGCACAACCTCGAACACTACGGCGCAGGCAAATCCGGCAACCAGCAGAAAAGCCAGGATGAAAGATAGAATGCAGCTAATGCTTCCTCGAATCCCCTTCACCGAACCAGCACCACCTTACATCCCGCTAGAATCAGCTCTCCCAGGGTCTCGCCATAGGTCAACGATACCCAGAGAAGTGCTATCACCAAGGGCAGCGCAAACAGAAAGGGAACAAGCCAATAGCCTTTCCCCGTTTTCTGCTGTTTTTTTTCGTTCCGCATCGCTTTCACCTTTCCTGGAGTCTCAATGTTCTGACTTGCGTGTTCTCGGTCCACGCCCTCTGCGCTGCTGCACCTGTGATTTTACCGGTGCTTCGCCCTTAAGGTTCAAGAGTTGATCACGCAACTTGGCTGCTTTCTCAAACTCAAGTGCAGCCGCAGCAGACAGCATCTGATCCTCAATCTGACGAATCAACTCGGCACGTTCTTCCTCATCAACATGATCCGGAAGTTCGTTCTCCACCTGTTTGGTGATCTCCAGGACATCCCTGATATTCGACCGTACCGTCTCAGGGGTAATGCCGTGTTCCTCATTATAGGCCTTCTGCAGTGCCCTGCGCCTGTTGGTTTCCGTGATCGCCTTCTCCATACTCTCGGTGAGCATGTCGCCATACATGATCACCCGGCCATCTACATTGCGCGCGGCGCGACCCACAGTCTGTACAAGCGATGTTTCCGAGCGCAGGAAACCTTCCTTATCGGCATCCAGAATCGCAACGAGCTGCACCTCAGGAAGGTCCAGGCCCTCCCTGAGAAGATTGATGCCCACAAGAACATCATATTCACCCAATCGGAGATCGCGAATGAGCTGCATACGCTCAATGGTCATGATATCCGAATGCAGATAACGCACACGGATACCAAGCTCCTGAAGATAATCCGTCAGGCTCTCCGCCATGCGCTTGGTGAGTGTCGTAACGAGGATGCGTCCGCCGTTCTCTGTCACCTTGCGAATCTCGCCCACCAGGTCATCCACCTGCCCCGTTGCGCGGCGCATGACGATTTCCGGATCAAGGAGTCCGGTAGGCCGGATAATCTGCTCTACGGTCTGCTCGGCAAGTTCACGCTCATAGGGTCCCGGTGTTGCAGAAACATAGATCGTCTGATGAATGCGTTCCTTAAACTCATCAAAGAGCAGCGGACGGTTATCATAGGCAGAGGGCAGACGGAAACCATACTCGACAAGCGTTGTCTTGCGCGCACGGTCACCGTTATACATCGCACGGATCTGAGGAATCGTGACATGACTTTCGTCAATAAAGCAAAGGAAATCCTCCGGAAAATAATCCAGGAGAGAATACGGGGCATCCCCCGGTTTTCTTCCGTCAAAATAACGGCTGTAGTTCTCAATTCCCTGGCAGTACCCGATCTCGCGCATCATCTCCATATCGTAGGTGGTGCGCTGTTCTATCCGTTCTGCTTCCAACGGCTTCCCGTTATCCTTAAAGAAAGCGATACGCTCCCTGAGATCGTGCTCAATCACGGCAAGGTTTTCTTCCATATGCGTCTGATCCGTTGCATAATGGGTCGCCGGATAAATGCTTGCGTGCTCAAGGCTTGTCAGTACATGTCCTGTGGTTGAATCAATCTCTGAGATCCGATCAATCTCGTCCCCGAAAAACTCAATACGCAAGGCATGATTATATTCGCCTGCAGGGATGATCTCCACCACATCCCCCTTGACCCTGAAGGTACCTCGCGCAAAGTCAACGTCATTGCGCTCATATTGGATATCAATCAGATTCCGTACCAGCCTGTCCCGGTCAAGCGTCATTCCGGGCCGTAGGGAAACCATCTGGCCCTCGTACTCCGAGGGATCACCCATGGAATAAATACAGGAGACCGACGCCACAATGATGACATCCCGTCGCTCTCGCAGCGCTGCTGTAGCGGAATGCCGCAGACGATCAATCTCCTCATTAATGGAGGCATCCTTTTCAATATACGTATCTGAACTTGCAATGTACGCTTCCGGTTGATAGTAATCATAGTAGCTGACGAAGTATTCCACACGGCTGTCAGGAAAGAAGGCGCGCAGTTCACTGCAAAGCTGGGCCGCAAGCGTCTTGTTGTGGGCTATCACCAATGTAGGCTTCTGTACCTTCTCTATGACGGATGCCATAGTGAAGGTCTTGCCCGATCCGGTCACCCCTAATAGCACCTGGTTTTTCATGCCGCTTTGCACACCACGTGCAAGCGCATTGATCGCCTGGGGTTGATCACCGCTGGCAGCATACGGTGCCTGTAAAACGAATTGGTCCATCTGTCCTTCCTCCCTTCCCATCAGATCATCCCGGCCACGGCATTCTACCATAGGCTCTCAGGAATGTGAAGGAAGCATAGACATACACGCACTTGATCGTCCTCGAAAGCGCACATTCTCCTCTGAAAGAGTCGCGGGGCTTTCCTTTGTAATACTTCGCAGTACGCAAAACGTTAAGCCGCAGGAGACATGGCACAGAGATCACTATCACTTCGTGCTCCATGTGTTTCCCGGCACACCATTATGCATTCACAAAGAACGCTATCATTCACCGCTCTGTCCTTTGAGCACGAGCTTTATGGCATCTCCCATGACCAACTTTTTCCCGCTTCAGTGAATTCTTTAACTGACACTTCCCAGTGAAAAATGTGCCTCAATCCGTTATAACATAAGGCTTCTCGCCCAAAAGAATCGCAAAACTGACATCAATTGAAACGGCATAAGGGCCCACCAAGCAGGAACGTTCATTTGGTGGGAGAATCTGCC
>JAFUZB010000125.1 GCA_017476845.1 Clostridia bacterium | reverse complement strand
GCCGTGGTGAGTTCCGTCCAAGCATGCTTCGTGTCAAGGAAAGCAGCGGACAGATCGCCAGTGAACTCTTCTATGCGGACTATGAGATCCTGAAGGGGAAGAGAGCGCTTGAGGTTATGCCGTCCACCTATGTTGAGGAGGCGGACGAGGCCGACACTTTGGTGCTTAGGCTCGCAGATAGCAGGACCGGTATGGAGGCAAGGCTATCCTTTCCAGTCTATCGGGATCTTCCCGTGATCACAGAATCTGTGGTTTATGCCAATCAGGGCGAGAAGGCCCTGATTCTGGAGCAGGCAGGGAGCAGTGCGGTTACGCTGATCGGATCCTATGATATGGTTCATCTGCATGGCGCATGGGCCAAGGAACGCCAGGTGGAGAGGATTCCCGCATCCCATACTGTCAGATCCATCGGATCTGTGCGCGGTGCATCCGGACATGAACATAATCCCTTTGTCGCACTGTGCGACAGCGATACCACGGAGTTCCATGGTCGCTGCTATGGCGTCAGCTTTGTCTACAGCGGAGACTTTGAGATCGCCGTAGACGAGAATGCCTATCGGTCAACGCGCGTTGTTACCGGTATCAACCCCAGGCATTTTTCCTGGAAGCTAGACAGCGGATCGACCTTCCAGACGCCGGAAACCGTTCTCGTGTATTCTGAAGATGGCTTCAATGGCATGAGCCGGGTCTATCATACGCTGTATCGCACTCGTATGTGTCGGGGAGAATGGCGGGACAGGGAGCGGCCGATTCTGATCAACAACTGGGAAGCAACCTACTTTGATTTCAATGAGGAAAAGATTCTCTCGATCGCCAAGGGCGGGAAGGAACTCGGGGTCGAGATGTTTGTGCTCGATGACGGTTGGTTCGGAAAGCGCAACAATGACCATTCCTCTTTGGGCGACTGGAAGGTCAATGAAGAGAAGCTGAAGGGCGGACTGTGCAGTCTCAGTGAGAAGATCCATGCACAGGATATGCTGTTCGGTCTCTGGTTTGAGCCGGAGATGATTTCGCCTGTCTCCGATCTGTATACTGCCCATCCTGACTGGTGTCTGCACGCCGAAGGGAGAGGACGCCTGGAGGCGCGCTGGCAGCTGATTCTGGATATGTCCCGCGTGGACGTACAGGACTATATCATTGAAACGGTAAGCGACGTGCTTGGCAGCGCACAGATCGACTATGTCAAGTGGGACATGAACCGCAATTTTGCCGAAGCTGGGTCTGCGCTGCTTGCGGACGGACACGAGGGAGAAACGGCCCATCGCTATATGCTGGGTGTCTATCGGGTGATGGATGAGATCATCCGTCGTTTCCCGCATATCCTCTTTGAGAGCTGCTCCGGTGGCGGCGGACGCTTTGATCCTGCGATGCTGGCCTATATGCCGCAGACATGGACGAGCGATGATACGGATGCTGTGGAGCGCCTTCGCATCCAGTACGGCACGAGCTATGTCTATCCTGCAAGCACCATGGGCGCGCATGTCAGCGTTGTTCCGAATCACCAGGTCGGTCGTGTCACTCCCATGAAGATGCGCTGTGAGGTAGCCATGGGTGGAAACTTCGGCCTGGAGCTCGATGTCACGAAGCTTTCCGAGGAGGAAAAGGAGGAAATCCGCAAACAGATCGCCCTTCTCAAGGAGGTGCGCGAAACCTTCGCCAAGGGGACGTTTACGCGGCTTCGCAGTCCCTATGAGGGAGAACTCACCGCATGGCAGTTTACGGATGACAGGCGCGTCGCCGCGTGCTTCTATCTTTCCCTTGCTCATGCCGCAGACAAGATCCTGCCGGTG
>JAFUZB010000124.1 GCA_017476845.1 Clostridia bacterium | reverse complement strand
GCTCTTGGCATTGCAGGGGTGATAACTTCAACCTCTGCATGGTCGAAAAAAGAAGATGACGAAGAAGGCCGGCGAATCGATTTGCTGATCCATAGAAATGACAAGGTGATCAACATGTGTGAGATCAAGTTCCGGGGTGAGGACGTTGAGGTAGATCAAAATTACTACAGGGTCCTGCTTAGTCGGCCGGAGAGGATCATGGAGCGAGTGTCGCCGAAAATCTCGATATGCAGCACTCTGATTACCACCTTCGGATTGAAACACAATGAATACAGCGGAGGCTTTACCTATGTTGTCACGCTGAACGACCTGTTTGAAAGATAAGCCGATTGCGAGATTTCTACCTTGCTCAGTTCTGTCAGGGTCGACCTTCGCAAGGTGCGCAGGCTACTTGTGCGTGCGATCCATAAACGTGAAGGAAGGCGCGGATGTTATTCCGCGCCTTCCTTACGTTTGACTTATTCTTCCCGCATCATCCATAGCGTGACGGCTTCCATGATGCCCTCAAGGATCATGGCAATTCCTGTGACCACCCATACCGGTTTCATGGCAGGCCGCAGGGAGATAATCAGACCAAAGATCAGGTAGAGCAGGGCACAGATGCCCGGATAATACCACTGCTTCTTGTTGAGTCTCAGGCTGTCGAGGGTCTTTTGAATATTCTGGAAGCTGAGCAGCACCTGGAAGAGCCCATAGACCACTGCGAGTGCGGGGAAGGCACCCGTCATCCAGTTCTGCCCGAAGATGCACAAAAGACCCAGGCTGATTGCGAGGAGACCGGTTGCACACTCCTCACCCTCAGAGGCTTTCTGCGGGTCCTCCTGGATGTAGTGGACAATGCGGATGGTGCCGCGGATGATGAGAAGGACACCCAGAATGCGCAGAAGCACAAGCGCGTAGACAGATGCGTTGACGATGAGAAGAACGCCAATGACAATCTGGGCAAGGATGGTAATGCACTCCCGAAGGTGCTTGAGCAGATACTTGAACATGGATGGGTTTCTCCTTTCCTGGCAGAGCAGTTTACTCCTTGCCCTGAATGATTCGATAGACGGTACGGGCTGCCGCATTGGCCTCGGGGATCGGATAGAGGGGATACACGTGGTTCATGCCCTCACCGATGTAGAGCTTGGCTTGCACACCTTGCTCGGTGAGCATGCTGTAGAAGTCGGTGACGTCTGGATAGAAGATCTCACGGGTGCCGACAAAGAGATAGACATTCTCAAGAACTGAGATATCACCGAAGATGGGACTGATCCGATAATCCTCAAGCGGCAGATCTCCGGCCCAGGTTTTTCCCATCTCCACCAGCCCGTATGCGGAGAGCATGGGATCGGCATCCTCAAAGTCGGCTGCCTTGGGATTGGACATGGAGACATCCATCCACGGGGAGAAGAGAATCATCTTGTCCGGCTGCCTGTAGCCTTCCTGGGCAAGATATTCGCAGAAGGCGACCGACAGACCGCCGCCGGCGGAATCGCCCATGATGATGACGGGCAGATTGGCATCCTTGAGCTGGGAGACATAAATCTCGGTGAGGATAGCGAAGGTTTCATCCCAGATGTGAGTAGGCGCAAGCGGATAGATCGGTACGATTACTTGGGCATTGACTTGCTGTGCGAGCTTATCGAGGAAAGAAAAGTACATGTTCGACGCATCGTTCACATACGCGCCGCCGTGCAAATACAGTACGATAGACTCCGGCGTACTCCCGGGCGTAAGCGTGTAGACTGTGCTTCCGTTGATCTTTTCCTCCGAAACCGATGACTTGACCTTGGTCCCTAGGGTATAGGGCTCGGCCTTGGCGCGCAGATCAATATACTCCGCGCAGGCGTCAGGGTCGGTGAATTTGGTCTTGGTGCCGCCCAGACGAAGGACCCATTCGGCGATGGTGGCGATGCCGGAGCGGTGGTAGGCAAGGCGCGAGGAAACCTCCAGTGCCCCGAAAAGCACAAGGAGAATGGCCAGGATCATGCAGATGGTCTTCAGCACCCTGTGGGTGCCCTTCTTCTTTTCTTTGCTCATATGTGTCCTCTTCCTGTATGCAATCGCACTTGGGATGAAAAATGCGCTTGAGCGTGCGTGCACGCCAAAGCGCATGAGTTCGCTTCTGTACTGATATCATGCCCTCCCCGGGTGCGGGGAGGGCATGATACGGTTTTCACGGACTTATTCTGCGCTCTTTTCTTCCGCGCTCTCCTCGGAAGCGGCCTGAGCGGGCTCTTCCTTGGCTTCCACAGGCTTTTCTTCCTCCTGAGCCTTGGCATACTCTTCCTCAGCGCGCTTTTCGAATTCTTCCAGTGCGCTGATGAGCTCTTCGGCAATGATCTCTCTGGCAACGATGCGAGCGTATACCAACTCGGCCATATCGATGAAGCGGTCCTCAACGCGGCGGCCAAAGTATGCAGCAAGCGGCATATCCTCGCCGTCCTCATAGAATTCGACGGTATCCGGGATGCCATTGGCATCGGCATCGCCGATATAGAGGTTGAAGTCGCCGTTGCCGGTGACGTCCACACCGATCATGTCGATGTCGCCGTCATGATTGTTGTCAATCAGGGCGATATCGGCAACCTTGTCGCCGTCCAGGTCGATGAGGACCTCGTGGTGGCTGGAGCGAACCAGCAGGGGACGAAGTTCGCTGTCAGAACGCATGTGGATTTTCAGCTGTCTCAAAGTGCCCATAATGTGTGTCCTCCTATAGTTTGAAGTCTGAAATAGAATGATGTTATGCTTTTCCCTCTACGGGACGCGTCATGCGATAGAGCACCAGCATGCATGCCATCGGTACAAGCAGGATCAGATTGTAGCCGTAGTACCTGAGAAAGCCTGCGGAGGCTGTGGGGGCATGCTGCAGGTAGCTGTAGCCCACGGCGACGCCCAGCAGAAAGGAAAGGAATATCATGGAGTAAACCGTAATCGCGTAATTCTGGCTGGTATCCTGCTTTGTCACCCGCTTGTGGATCACGGTGACCAGCCGGCTGATATTGGCGGTCATGGTGGTCGCGGAGTAGGCATACTCGCCAAAGCGCATGAAGGAGCGGATCAGGAAGGCTCCCTCCAGACCGATCAGGAAGGCGGAGGCCCGCTTCCATGCGGAGAGCTCACCGGGCACGGCGTCGCATGGCATAAGACCTGCGAGCAGTAAAAGTCCGGTAGAAATCAGGAAGAGCTCGCGCACATCCCGCTTTTTGCGGCTGTTCTCATACATGTTTGTCAGGAAGATGCCTACAGCAAAGGCAATGATGACAAATGTCGTGTCGAGAAAGGCTGTGAAGTTGCCGTCCAATAGGTGGGTCATGAGCTTGATCATGTTGCCCGTGTGCAGGGTGGCGTACACGTTAAAGTTGAACAGGCAGTATACATCCAGCATGCCGCCGACAAAGGAGAGCACGACTGCGATGACTGCATCTGTCTTGAGCAACCTTTTGCGCATGAGTCCTTACAGGCGCAGGGTCTGCGTGGAGATGTTCGGGTCGGTGTGCTCAATCTCGCTGACGGTGCTCACTTCGTTGATGAACATGGCCTGACGGGTCTCCTTGTCGAAGACGGGCCATACGGGCAGCTCGGGCACATTGGGGTTCTGCGTCTTGATGAAGGCGTTCCACATGGCGGCAGTCTGGCGATAGACGCCATCATAGCCCTCGTAGGTGGTCACATTGGGATCCATAACCGCGGTGCAGCCGGTCGCGATGCCCGAGCAGAGAGTGTGTCCCGCGCCGTTTCCGCCGCAGTCCCAGTCAAAGCGGTACAGGTACATATCGTTGCCCTTGTCGGCCTGGGCAAAGGCGTCGAACATGTCGATGCAGGGGAAGCCGTAGAAATAGCGGGAGACGATGGCGACCAGACGCTTCATGTCACCCTCGATGTGATACTTCTCCAGCACGCTCATGATATAGGGTGTGTTGCGTCCGAAGAAGCCGACCAGATCCTCCACGCTCTTCATTGGATAGTAGGCCATCAGGCTTGCGTATTCATCGCGGTTGTAGCCGCCCAGAATGGTGACATAGTTGGCCTTGCCGGAGCGGATGATTTCGAGGGCGTCGTTGCCGTCGAAATTGATGCCGTCAAAGACCGGGCCGAGATTCTGCAGCGAGGGACCCTCAAAGAGCACACCCTGGGATTCCATGAGGTCCTCCCACGGGGCTTCCAGGAGCTTCTTCTTGGCGTTCTTCTTGGTCAGACCGTAAGCCTTGGCGAAGCGCTCGGCGATCTCCTGCGCGGTGTGCAGGTCGCGGATGGCGGAGGTGGCACCGCTGTCCATCATGACTGCGCTGAAGAGTCCCTTGGCCTTGTGCGTGCACAGCAGGGCACTGGCCATCTTGGCGCCGGCGCTCTGACCTGCGACGGTGACCTTTTCCGGATCGCCGCCGAAGCCTTCGATATTGTTGTGCACCCATTCCAGGGCCTTGATGATGTCGAGCATGCCGGAGTTGCCGGACTGGATGTACTCTTCACCGAGATAGCGGTCCAGCTGCAGGAAGCCCAGGACGCCCAGACGGTAGCTGGCAGTGACCAGAATGCAGTCCATGGCGGTGGTGCCTGCGGGATCCGAGTTGAGCGAATGATCGCCGGTCTGGAAGGCGCCGCCGTGAATGTTGAACAGGACCGGGCGCTTCTTTCCGTCCACGGCAGGGGTGTAGACGTTCAGGTACAGGCAATCCTCGGAGCAGGGGGTGTCGGAGGCACCGCCCACCACGCCGCCGATGGAATTGAGGGGACGGGGCTCAATGGGGCCGTAGGTATCGCATACCTTGACGCCTTCCCAACTCTCGGGATCAACAGGCGGCTTGAAGCGCAGTTCGCCCACCGGTGCCTTGGCGAACGGAATGCCCTTGAAGGCGACATAGCCGTTCTCCTCAACACCCTTCACCTGGCCGTAGGCAGTGGTGACGATATTGTCGGACTTCTTTTCGGGAGCATCTGCGCTCTCCTCGGGCAGCTTCTCGCCGCAGGCCGGGCAGAAGGCAGCGTCTTTGGGGGCTTCCTGTCCGCATTCGGGGCAGGTTCTGACACCCTTGACGACCTGCAGCTGCCTGGAGGCATCCTCGACGGAGGCCAGGGAAGCACGGATGGCCTCAAACTGATCCTCCAGTCCCTTCAGGGGCTTCTTCTGATACTTCTCATAGGTGCTCTTGCCGAGGTTGGCGTAATTCTGTTCCAGATCCTTCTTGGCATCGGAGACTTTGCCGTTGGCGGCGGAGGTATCCATAAACTTCTGGATCTTCGGGCCGAAGGATTCGCCGAGCTGGGAGAACATCTGGGTAATCTGTTCAAAATCCATGGTCATTCACTCCTTGTCTTTCATCTTGGGGTTTCTATAGGGTAAAAAGTTATGCTTTGAGGGCTCAATAGACTTCCCTGGGTGTGAGGGCGATGGTGACGGTTTCGCAGCCGGCAAGGATAATGCCGATGCCGATGAAGGTTCCGATGGCAGCCATGATCACGGTGGGGTTCATGAGGCTCAGCACGGCGAACAGGCACATGAGCAGGCCGATGATGAGGCGAATCCACCAGTTCTTGCCGATAAAGTTGGTATCGAAAGCCTTGTGGAACTTCCTGGCACGGAAGGCGCGGATGATGGTGATGAGGGCGCGCACCAGAATCCAGATGCCGACCATGTAGGCGATGAACACGTCCACGCTGAGCTGTGCTGCGGCGTCTACGATCAGGGTGAGAGCGAATACACAGGAGATGATGCCGCTTGCGAGCATCCAGCCGTCGGCATCGCCGGTCTTGCGGTACTGCCACCAGGCATGCAGACGGTTGACGGCATCCAGGAGCATCACAATGCCGATGACGTAGCCGATACCCAGATAGGTGAGGGCAGGGTTGAACACGCAATACAATCCACCGATGATCATCAGGATCCCGAGGATAACGGAGAGAACTTTGACTAACTTCATGGCGTATGCCTCCACTTTTTTCTGTGCTTGACAGACATGTATCTCGGTGATACACTTGTCAAGCCGAAACTAGTGTAGTCTACTTCGGTCTGCGTGTCAACCTGTGGCATGTCGGAATAGACAATAACCGTCACAAATGTGACGGCAAAACAGAGAGGTGCATTATGGAAACCGAACTTAGCAAAATGAATATCCTTCGCCTTTCCAATGAAGAATCCAACAGGGTGACCAAGGAAGCGCTGCAGATTGCGATGTTCAAGCTGATGGGCACGACGCCCTTTGACAAGATCACCATATCGGATATCTCCAAGCGTGCGGGGGTATCCCGTGCGGCTTTTTACAGGAACTATGAGTCCAAGGAAGCGCTGGTGGAGGAAATCTGCAAGGAAGTCTTCCACAAACTGGATGAGTCGATGCGAAGTGAGCGGTTTGTGGAAGACAGGAAGCAGTGGTATGTCAATTTCTTTCGTACCATCAAGGAGAACCGTGAGTATTTCCAGATCTATCTGGAGGCCCATCTGCAGATTTCGGACCAATTCCTTTTGGAATCGATCTATCCCTCCTCGTCCACCAAGGAGCACTACATGCATGCGGCAAGAGAGGGTGCATTTATCAGCATACTCAGGGACTGGTTCCAGTCCGGGATGCACGAGACGCCCGAGGACATGGGAGAGATGTGCTTTGCAATACTTGCACCGATGGGAGACGTCGTATGAACTGGGTGGATGAGACGATCAAACGTAGGAAGAGCGTGCGTGCCTATGCGCCCCGTTCGCTCTCTTCTGCAGACAGGCAAGCGCTCTCGGACCTTTTGGCGGAGGAAAAGAACACGCCGGAGATCTTTGGGGCCCCACTGTCCTTTCATCTCCTGGAGAGCCGGGAAAACGGAAAGGATGTTCCGCTGGGCACCTATGGGGTGATTCGCAATGCCCCGGCCTTCATCGTGATCAGCACGGCAAACCGAGCGGAGGCGATGGAAGCCATCGGATACCGCTTTGAGCGGATTGTGTTGGAAGCTACGAGAATGGGGCTTGGGACCTGCTGGCTGGCAGGCACCTTCAGGCGGGAACAGTTTTCGGAAAGAATTCAGATGGGGCAGGAGGATATCCTTCCCATTGTCTGCCCTGTCGGCTATCCCTCGGAAAGGAAAACGCTGACAGAAAAGGTCTTCCGCGCCGTGGGGAAATCCGACCACCGAAAAGCGTGGGAGGAGATCTTCTTTTCGGGCACGTTCGGAGAGCCGCTTGCGCCCGAGAAGGCAGGAGACTATTCCGTGCCCCTGGAAATGCTAAGGCTTGCTCCCTCCGCCGCCAATCGTCAGCCCTGGCGCATCGTTTTTTTCCAGGGGATGTTCCACTTCTACCGGGAGGAGAATCCCGCAAGCAAGTACGGATATGATCTGCAGCGGCTGGATGTCGGCATTGGAGCCTGCCATTTTCACCTGTCAGCCCTATCGCACGGTCTGGAAGGCAGCTTTGTAAAGGCGTCCCCCGGCATCCGTGCCCCTGAAAACATGGCGTATCTGTTTTCCTGGGCGGCGAAATAGGATGGGAAGGTCTTCACGAAAGGAAATGATGGCAATGAAAGACATGAACAGATTGCACAAAGTCCTGGCAATCATTCTGTTTCTCTCCCTCCTGGCAGGGCTTGTGTTCTCCGCAGTGCAGATGGTCCATGCACCGATGGAGCAAAGCGGGGACGAAGCGCAGCGCACCAAATCCGATTATCTATTGATGGTGGTAGAGTGCGTGGCGGGACTTCTGGTGATGACGTTGCCCTCTGCCCTGGAAAAACGGCTTTCCCTGCGGATACCGCACATCATGTATATACTCTACGATGTTTTTCTCTACTGCGCAGTGTTTCTGGGCGAGGTGCACGACTTCTACTACAGGGTACCCTACTGGGATTCCATCCTGCACTTTTTCAGCGGCCTGATGCTGGGTACACTGGGCTTTATTCTGGTGGACTTCCTGAACCGCTCCAGTACGACCAGGGTGCAGCTGAGCCCTGCCTTTGTGTGCATCTTTGCCTTCTGCTTTGCACTGGCTGTGGGAAGCATCTGGGAGATCTACGAGTACACCATGGACAGCGTGATGGGGCTGAACATGCAGAAATACATGCTGGCCGACAAGACGGTGAAGATCGGCAGAGACGCGCTGCAGGACACCATGAAGGACATTATCATCGATACGGCGGCGTCGCTTTGGGCAGCTGTGATTGGATACTTCTCCATCAAGCGCCATGCCCAGACAACTGTAAAGTGAAGAACAAAAGAAAGCACCTCCTGTGCATGCACAGGAGGTGCTCTTTAGGTCAGGGTGCGCAGCTGTCAGGTTTGCGTACCCTTTTTACGTTCTGCTATGAGCGCCTGCTCTTCGCGGATGTGCTTTTCCACATTCAGAAGGAGGAGCACGAAAATCAGGATACCATGGGCGATGATCTCAAAGCCCAGGAAGAAGAAGCCGGACACCTGCTGGTGGGTAAAGGCGCCGCCGTCATAGAACAGATTGAAGAAAGCGACGGCCAGGCCGTTGACCACAGTCAGAATGGTGGAGTACACGCTCATGGAGATACCGTCCACACGGAAACCGTTCTTGGCTTCCAGATGGTCCAACACGTCGGCGAACAGGGCCATCATGATGTACGCGCCCGGGATGGAAGAAAAGCCCTTGAGCACCTGACCGATGGTGACGACGACAAAGGACGAGGGAGCGAGAAGACAGACGATGCTTCCGATGATGGAGACAATGCATCCGAGCAGGACAAAGTTTCTCTTGCCCAGTTTGTTGGCTACAGGCCAGGCAAAGAGCATGCCGGCCGCCAGGGGAATGCCGCCGATGAGTGCCATGAGGGACTGTACGCCCTCCGCGTTCAGCGTCTGGCCGAACACGGTCACCGAGGGGAAGAAGTCGTTGCAAAAGATGTTGAACACATAGCCGCCCTTGAACATGACACCTGCCTGGTACAGGAAGTAGAAGATCATGATGATCCACCAGTACTTGTCGCTGGCAGCGGCTTTGAGCTGCTGGAGAGTGGAGACGGTTTCCTTGGTTTCGCTTGCTGCATCCGTGGGGAGATCCTCCTCGGTGATGCGCTCCCTGGTAAACCAGTATTCGAGCATACAGCCGACGAAAGCGGCAATGGCAAAGATCATCATCACGGTCTGCCAGCGGTTCTGCACGATCTGATAGCCCAATCCGGCTTCCATGCCGAGCGTTTCTCCGGATTTGATCCAGCCCAGGATGGCGGGCATGAGGATGCTGGAGACCAGGCCGTTGCCAGCCACCGCCGGGATATTGGCTACGACAGACAGCTTGCCTCTCTGATCCAGATCACGGGTGGAGAGGGAAACCATGAGGTAATGGGAGTTGGAGTATACCGGATTGGCTAAGGCGGCAAAGAGATTGTAGGTCACTGCCATCCAGACCATGCGGAAGCCCAGACTGAAATAGGGGATCACGAACATCACAATGCCGGAAATGAGAAGAAGAGGACCGGCTGTGAGGATGAACGGACGGGCTTTGCCCTGACGGGTTCGGGTTTTTCCCAGAATGATGCCTACGATGATATTGGCCAGCGCCATGGGGATCACGCTGATGAGCGGCAGCAACACCAGGAAACTGCCCTGGGCAACCACATCGTCATAGGTCCGATAGAAGGTCAGATAGTAGGTAGAGACCACGCTGGTCATGGCTAGCACGAGCAGCGGGCCGAGAAAATAGCCGAGCAGCATTTCAGGAATCCGGACTTGCTGTTTATCCGTGCGTGAATTCAGGATGGGCAGATTCCAGAAACTATGCTTTTTTTGCATATTCGTCATTGGATTTTCCCACTTTCCAGATCTGATTTGGTCAGCCAACCGTTCTTTAGGCACCGGCACAGATCCCAGCTTTCCTTCCAGCTTTCGTCGGTCGGCGTAGTCCTGTCGCGCAGCAGCTGATAATTCCAGTAGAACCATCCGGCGGTCTCACTCCATGCCTTCAGCTCCATAGCGGCGATTTCGCGATATTTCCGCTTTTGCTTTTCCGCACGCTCCTGCTGTGTCATGACGGACTGCTCCATCTTGTTGGCGTACTTATTGCATATGCACCATTCGCCGACAATGACCGGGATGTCCTTCTGCGCCTTGCGTACCTGTGCCATGCAGGCGCTAAGGTAGATGCGATATACCCAGGGCCTGGCGATGGGAACAAAGTTTTCCATAGCGAAGATGTAGATGTGTGTGTCCAACACAACGTTTTTGAAGCCGGATTTCCGAAAGAATCGGTTCCAGGCAGTGCACCGGAAGCCGTCGTGGAACACGATGGTCTTATCCTCCGGCATATGGGCACGAATACGCTGATAGGCCTTCTCATAGAAGTCCCTAAGAAAGGAGAGGGGGACGTAGCCTGACCCTTTCGCTTCCTCTTTGTCGACGGCTTTTCCGGTGGACGGAGCCGTAATGTAGACGATCCAGGAGATCGGCTCGTTGAGCACCTCGATGCCGTACAGCCCCTGACGCTTTCCGTAGCGCTGCGCAAGCCTTTCCAATACCGTGAGCGCGAACTCGACCTCCTCGGGAAACTTGCGCCACTTGCATACGCCGGTCAGTCCGCCATTGTCATAGCCATTCTGGCTGTAGGGCACGGTATGCAGGTCCAAGAGGACCTTCAGGCCGTATTTTTCGGCCCAGTCAAAGGCCAGATCCACATATTCGATGCATCCGAGCATGGGGGGACGATCTCCGAAGACACCGTAAGGAATAGGAAGACGAACCGTGTTGATCCCATTTTGG
>JAFUZB010000123.1 GCA_017476845.1 Clostridia bacterium | reverse complement strand
TAACCGTTTGGCAGATCTCGGGTGATGGCGATGGCTTGGCTATCGGTGGTAACCACTTTATCCATGCCGTTCGTCGTAACATCGATATTAACATGATCTTGCTCAATAACCGTATCTACGGTTTGACGAAGGGTCAGTACTCACCGACATCTCCAAGAGGATTTGTCAGCAAGTCGTCACCTTACGGAACTGTTGAGGATCCATTCCGTCCGGCAGAACTTTGTTTCGGTGCACGCGGACGCTTCTTCGCTCGTGCCGTAGCCAGTGATGCTCCCGCAACGGTGGCAATCTTGAAGGCAGCCGCTCAGCATAAGGGCGCTTCTGTCTGCGAGATCATGCAGAACTGTGTCATCTTCAACAACGGTGTTTACGATGCAATCTATACAAAGGAAGGTCGTGCGAAGAATGCCATCTATCTGGAGCATGGCAAACCGATGCTGTTCGGTGAGAACAAGGAGTTTGGTCTGATGCAGGAAGGCTTTGGCCTGAAGGTGGTGACGTTGGGTGAGAATGGCATTACCGAGAAGGATATCCTCGTTCACGATGCTCATTGCATGGACAACACATTACAGCTGAAGCTGGCGTTGATGGAAGGTCCTGACTTCCCAATCGCCTTGGGTGTGATCCGTGATGTAGAGGCTCCGACTTACAATGAGGCTGTGGATGCTCAGATTGAGGAGATCAAGGGCAAGAAGAAGTATCACAACTTCAATGAACTGTTGATGACGAACGATATCTTCGAAGTGAAGTGATTCGTCTATGATATTGAAGATGGAGGGGGATATGCTTTTGCACGTCCCCCTCTCTTTTGGTTAAGCGATGAGTATGATTGTCGCTCTTCGTTTCAAAATCGGTGCTCCACGCAGGTCGATGCGTTGCCGGTTATGCATCGGCAAATGTTTTCCCGTCGTCAAGGGTAACCTGCAGCTTGGTGTACTCGCAGTAGAAATCGTGTTCAAGACGGTCCAGGTAGCGAGCGCTCTCCCATTTGCACATTGGCAGGTCGTGAAGCAGGTAGTTGCCACACGTCTCAGGGGTTGTGGCGGGCACCTCGGTCTGTGTAAGGATCCACCTCAGACATCTGATGGTGAGGCTACGCATGTCTTCTACGGTATATGCTCCCGTCATAATGATATACATGCCTGTGAGGCAACCCATGGGCCCCACATACACGACGTCATCCTTCACTTCGGAATTGCGGAACCAAGTAGCCATCAGGTGTTCTAAACTGTGCATGGCAGCCGGAGCTACTGCGGGCTCTTGGTTAGGCTCGGTGATACGCAGATCGAAGGTGGTAAAGCCATTACTTTCGCGTGAGACATAGATGCCTGGCTTCAGGTGCGTGTAGTCGATGGTGAAACTCTGAATAACTTCCATGATACTTTTGGTATTAAATGATTCTACTGGATGCAAAGTTACTGTTTTTCAGACAATCGTCCTCGGAAAACTGCCAAACTTTTGCTCAAGAATGCTTAGATTGAGTCTTATTCTTTTCATTTTTTTCTCCAATTTATACAGAACTTATCTATATGGATAAAGAGTGCCACAGCGGTCTTGTTCTTTACGGTATTGTAGTACTTATCCCGCCAAGTGTATTAAAAAAAAGTTAAATGTCAAGTCGGAAAAGCAGTATTTTCAGTAGTTCACGCTTTATGTAAATGTAGACACATTTTGTTTTACCAACTTTTAAAAGTTTTGAGTTATGAAGCGGTTGATATTCTTTTCTTTGGCCGTCTTGTTGATTACAGGGTGTAAGCAACAGGACGATGAGAGTATGTTCCCCGACAGGCCCGATGTAAGGGAGTATGTCGTCTCCACGGATGAAGCGGAAAATGCGGCTTTTTATTTTCTTTATATGACGGACAACCAAGTACAGACCCGAAATGCCGTTCGGGATGTAAAGGATGCTCCTTTCATCAAGAAGAAATTTACGATTGAGGGTTATAATGGTAAGCCCGCCATGCATGTTATCAATTATGAGAAAGGAGGATTTACAGTTATCTCTGGTGACAAGCGTATCGAACCGGTTATTGCCTATTCAGACACTGGGGGACTGGAGCGATAATCCGTTGGATTATCCTGATGGACTTCGTATCTGGATTGATTGTGTCAAGAATGAGATTAAGGCAATGAATGAACAAGGAACTGAGCCAAGTGATGAGTTGAGGAATCTGTGGGAAACCTATGTTCCTTCTACGACAACCCGTATTATTGATCCTCCTTCCCACCCTTGCGAAGATCCAGAATCATACGAAATAACTGTTGGTCCATTGATTCAGACATCATGGGAACAAGAAAATGGTTTTAATGATCTAATGCCACGTATTTATTGTGATGGCGTTTCTATAAAAGCTCCAGCTGGATGTGTGCCTATTGCTTCCGCACAATTAGCCAAATACTTTGGTTATCCGACGAGCTATTCTTGGAATAGCATGCCTGGACTAATGGCATCGACTGCCACTAAAATGAATGTTATACCTTAATAATACATATTTATGAAAACAAAAATTATATTCTCGATACTTATTGCTTTTCTATCCATAGGATGCAGTAATAATGACAATAATGTCCCTTTTGATATGAATGCTCCTCTTATAGGAGATAATGTTAGCGAACATTTCTGGGTGCATATAGTTGATAAAGATGGAAACGATTTACTAGATCCCAATAACCCTAACGGAATAGGGCAAGTACGGGTAAAACTTTGAGTAAAGAAGGTAAACCTCTTAGATATGAGAGTAATTTACAAGATGATAATAGAATTCAATATCATCCAGTTCCAGAAATGTCAGGATTAAAGGCATGGCATATATGGGTTTATGCTGCAGATCATGATTATTATGCGAAATTAATCATTGACTGGGGGAATGGATATGGTGAAGACGTGTTTGAAGTTTATGAAAAAACAGGAAGGAATAATACTATTTATAAAATCTGTGTGAATGGAGTTATAATGTTCGAACATGGGAAAAATGGTCAATCCACAGATCATCGCTATGTTCTTTTAGTGAAGTAATAGTATTTAGATGATAAAGCCTCTTCTCTTAAATATTTAGGCCGGAACTATTATATTCCGGCCTGATTTTTTAGCTGCTGGTCATTACTGCGTCAGCGTGATGACGGTGTACGAGTAGCGAGGGAAGGTGTATGTTGTGCCTTTCTGCTTGATCGTTGCCGTTCCGTTTACCGGTGCCACTGCGGTTTTGTTTTCCACGGTGTTGTAGGTGTCTAGGTCGCATCCGCCTAAAGTCCACGTCGATGCGCGATTCTTGAACCTGAATCCTGTGATGTCCAGGATTGCTTTCCTTGGTTCATCCGTCAGGTTGACCACGTAGATCTTCATCACTTTGCCCTTGTCGTCAGTCTTAGCCGTGACGTCCAGCACGTTGTCCTCGCTGCTGGTCGCCTTTACCACATTCAGCAACCAAGGATGGCTCATCATCTCGTCCTCGAATGCGGAAGGTTGGAACCAGATTTCATCGCTGGAGAAGTGGACGCGGCCTTGGTTCCACATATAATGGAGCCGGTGTGGCTGGATGGTGTTGGCTGTGCCAAGCCAGGTAAAGCAGTCGGCATAGCGCTGAAGGGTATTCCAGTTGTGAGCATGGGCCAGTCCACGGTCCCAGTCGCAGCGCGATCCGTTCTCTTCCATTGGGTACAGCGTCAACTTATGGCCCAAGTCCTGGAACAGGTTACGCTGCAAGATGATACCCATCTCATTCTCGAAGGCTTCACCGCGGTCGGCGAAGTTGCGTGCTCCCGAATAGTGAGGGTCCCAGCCGAGTTGGTCGGAGTGGCCTTGTTCAATGAACCAGGTGAACAGCTCCTTTGACAGCTCATACTGGCGGCTGCCGCGCTTGTAGCCATTACCGCCCAGGTTTAGCGAGGTGATGATGTTCATCTCCGGATCTACTTTCCAGGCTGCCAGAGCGAACTTCTTCATCCCTTCCACATAGCCTTCTGTAATCGTCTGCTCGTTGTGAACCTGAATGTGTTTAAGTCCGTAGGGCGCTGGGTGTCCATGCTTGGCACGCAGTGCACCCCATGGCGTAGAGGTGTCTCCATTGACATATTCCACGAAGTCGCGGATGTCCTCGGCCGTTTCGTTGATGTTCATGCCCACCATTGCCTGTGCGCCCAGTGCTTCAGCAACCTGCAGCAGCTCGATGAGGCCGAAGCTGTGGGTGGCGTAAGGATTGAAGCCGTTCCGGAAGCAGATGCGTCGTTCATCGAATGGACCGATCATCTTCTTCCAGCGATACAGGTGCGTATCTACGCCGACATCAACCATCGATCCGTTGTATCGAATGACGGAGATGCCCTGACGGCGCAGGGCGTCGATCACTTTCTTGCGGACAGGCAGTCCGTTGACGCGGCCCCATTCACCGGGCTGCAGGAAGGCATAACCCATCTCGATGCCTCCGCGTGCATGCAGGGCGTTGCCGAACCGTCCCTTGGGGTCGCCGCCCGATGGGGTCAGCTCGAACTCGACGCGCTCGAAACTGCCGTCACCTTTCAGCGGATAGGCCCGTTGTGCCAGGATCCGGCCTTGGGAATCGCGCAGTGAGAGCCAGAGCTCC
>JAFUZB010000122.1 GCA_017476845.1 Clostridia bacterium | reverse complement strand
TTCTGCGAGGCTAGAATGCCTCGCTTTTCTTGTGCCCATCTCTCCTAAGTCGCCCACTTCTCCTGTGCCCTCTGTGTTTTCTCGGTGAATTCTCCCCCCATTTCCTTGATTTCCCGTTGTGCAACCGATACAATCGATACAGTTTCTCTCAGAGCTTATGACTGGAGGATACCATTGCGCTACGCTATCTTTACCAGGGGATGTTTCCTCCTGCTTGTGTGCCTGCTATGTCTGTCCTTGGGGGCGCGATCCCAGGCAGAGAGTCTCCAGCTCCCCACCTCACTCACCGCCATTGACGACTATGCCTACGAAAACTGTACCTCCATCTCGTCGGTTATCCTGCCCTCCGGTCTCCTTTCCATAGGTCAGGGGGCATTCGCCGGCTGCGAGGGGCTCACCGTGCTCACGGTCCCGGACACCGTGGAATCCATCGGGGAGGAGGCCTTTCCGGAAGGGATCACCCTATATGTCAGCCGTGACAGCTTCGCCATGACCTGGGCACAGGAGCACGGCGTTGCCTACCGCTTGACCAATCCGGCACGCTTCGCCCTGCTCATCGGCCAGTCCTATGAAAACACGCCTACCTTGGATACCCTGGAAGGTCCGGACAATGATGTGCATTCCCTGCAAACCATGCTTGGGCGTATGTCCGGCACCCCCTACAGGATTTCCCTGAAACAGGATCTGACTGCCAACGGGATCCTTTCTGCCGCCTCCTCTGTGTTCAGCGAAGCGCTCCCCGGCGACATCTGTCTTCTGTACTATAGCGGTCACGGAAACTATTCCACCTCCGCATCGCTCAACGGGGCAATGATCGGGGTGGATGACCAGCTGGTGACCATGTCCCAGCTGCGCGCTGTCATGGACACCATCCCTGCGGAAAAGATCATTGTCATGGACAGCTGCTATTCAGGACAGCTCCTCCAGACAAATTCCACCATGAGCATAAACCAGTTCGGTACCATGACTGTCACATCTAACCCTTCCATGGATCTGGATGCGGTCAACAGCGCCATCATCCAGGCCTTCACCCGAAGGACTCGGAGCAGTGTCTCCCAGGGGAATTACTATCTCATGGCTGCTGCCCGCAGCACGGAGGCCTCCGAGGAAATGTACAGTCAGAGCACCGGCAAATACTACGGTGTCTTCACCTGCGCCCTCCTCTACGGGAGCGGTTATAATGAGCGTCTCAACACCTTCCTGAACCGGCTCCCCGCTGACAGTAATGGAGATGGGGCCATCACCCTCCACGAAGGGTATACCTTCGCCGAATCCTATGCGCTCACCATTAACAGCGGACAGCACGCCCAGGTGTACCCGCAAAACAGCAGTCTCGTCCTCTGGAAGAAATAACCCGTTTGCCCTTTCCTTCCGCGACCGTGCCATAGCCTATGGCCCTATCCCCTCACGCCAAAGCAAGCAGGGACCCTTTCGCGGTCCCTGCTTGCTTTTCTCTCCTGTGCATTCAAGTCAGGTTATTCAACCACATAAGCCGCAGCATTGATTCTTGCCTGACATCCGGTGTTTGGATCGAGTGCCCATCTCTGAGCACCTCGGCGCGCTCACTTGTCACCAGACCGCCAATGCATGAGAAGATGGACGCGGGAGTCTGCCTTGTAAGCTCATTCATAACTTACATTCTGTTCTATAACTCAAAAAGAGTTACAATACAGAAAAAGAGTTAAGAACAGAGATGACATCGCCGTAAAGCTATGCCATGCCTTGCCTTCTCTCCAGACGGTTTCGAGGGTGGCAGGCTTATCTCCCTTGCACGGCACACCTGCCCTCCGTCTGCATCACAGCATCGTCCTATCCTCTGTGCAACCGATGCGCATGCATATGCGATGCACAGAAGAGATCAAATATGCTGCGTATGGTTGTATGCGAATATGCTTGATCTGCAAAAAGGCAAGGGAGCCTGAGTTCACCTCGGGCTCCCTTGCCTTTTGCGCTGTAGGGATCAGACACGATGCCTTATCCCCTCGGACGCTATCAGAAATCGTACTGTTTGCACACCGGTGCATTCGCCTTGGCGGAGGCTTCGTCATACCAGATCAGGTTGTTCTGGGTCTCCTTGTCGAAGAGCTGGATCAAGCGGGGCTGGGTAGTGAAGTTGATCGTGTCACCCATCTCAATGTTGCTTTCCAGATTCATGGTCGGGATCACCATCACGACATGATCGCTTCCGCAGGTGGTATGGAGATTGAACTCGTTACCCAGCATCTCGGAAACTTCTACCTTGGCGGACAGATCGCCTTCACCGATGATGATATGGCAGGGACGAATGCCGGCGATGATCTCGCAGGGCTTCTGGTTGTTCTTCTTGAGCGCCTTCTGCTGGAAATCGGAGAGCTTGAACTTTGCGTTGTGAATCTGCGCATAGTACTCACCATTCTCCAGGAGCAGCTTGGAGCCATCAAAGAAGTTCATCACCGGCATGCCGATGAAGCCGGCCACGAACAGGTTCACGGGCTTGTTGTACAGATCCTGCGGTGCGCCGATCTGGTTCACATAGCCGTCCTTCATGATCACGATCCGGTCGCCCAACGTCATGGCTTCCGTCTGGTCATGGGTAACATACATAAAGGTTGTATTGATGCTTGAGCGCAGCTTGATGATCTCAGCGCGCATCTGGTTTCTGAGCTTGGCATCCAGGTTGGAGAGCGGCTCGTCCATCAGGAAGACCTTGGGATCACGCACCATGGCACGGCCAATGGCAACGCGCTGGCGCTGACCGCCGGAAAGTGCCTTCGGTTTGCGCTCGAGATACTGGGTAATATCCAGTACCTTGGCAACCTCGCGCACCTTCTGATCGATCTTGTCCTGCGGAATCTTCTTCATCTTCATGGCGAAGGCCATGTTATCATACACGGACATGTGCGGATAGAGCGCATAGTTCTGGAAAACCATGGCGATATCGCGATCCTTGGGAGCGATGTCATTGCACAGCTTGCCGTCAATGTACAATTCACCCTCGGAGATATCCTCCAGACCTGCAACCATGCGCAGTGTGGTGGACTTGCCGCAGCCCGAAGGCCCGACCAGAACGATAAACTCCTTGTCCTTGATGTTCAGATTGACATCATGGACTGCCGTCGTCTTTCCACCATAGATCTTCTTCATGTTCTTGATGATGACTTCTGCCATTTCACCGGCCCTGAGCATGATGGTCCTTTACCATGCTCTCGTGTCATTCACGCCAGGCACTGCCTCCGGAATGAACCACTTTACGGCAGGTCTCCACGCTGCCGCACCGCGGGCCATGCGGTTGTAATTCCCTCCTTTATGGTATGTATGCCAGCCTAAAGAAAGTGGAGTAGGCGGACATCATGTGGTTCCTTTTGGTCTATAGACCGTATTTCATCATTTCCTGAACTGTCTTTTCGTCCGCATCCGGAGCGGAGTCTTCCTCACCCACCATAATGTTGGGATCATCCTCCATCCCCGG
>JAFUZB010000121.1 GCA_017476845.1 Clostridia bacterium | reverse complement strand
GGTCAATTTTTATTGTATAGATTCCCCCCTGTCATGTCAAGGAAAAAAACACAGGTTCTGCACACCGCTTTCGGTACTTTTTCACCCCTCCTTCACCGCCCTCATCTTTCCTCTTCGGACAAAAACAGCGGTTGACAAGAGGGAAAAAAGCGTGCTAATATGCACGCGTTGCGAACTTGGAGAGATGGCCGAGCGGTTGATGGCGCTGGTCTTGAAAACCAGTGATGCTGAAAGGCACCGGGGGTTCGAATCCCTCTCTCTCCGTACCAAGGGGATCTATGGCGGGCTATGGCCCGCTTTTTGTTTTTCCCCGTATCCCGCTTTTCCCCATTCCGTGCTATACTGCTCCTCAGTGTTTCTTTTTACACACCGCCTGGCGGCAGAGAACAACCATCACCGAAAGGATGATCTTCATGGCCTATCCTACCGGCTCCACACTCCACGGCTTCCGCGTGGTGCGCGTGCGTCCCAACGATGAACTCAAGGGCACGCTCTATGAGCTTGAACACGAGAAAACCGGCGCCCAGCTCGTCTGGCTGGATAACGGGGAGAATAACAAGCTTTTCTGCGTCACCTTTAAAACCCTCCCCGAGGACAGCACCGGCGTCTTCCATATCCTGGAACATACCGTGCTGTGCGGCTCGGATAAGTATCCCGTCAAGGAGCCCTTCGTGGAGCTGCTTAAGAGCTCCATGAATACCTTCCTCAACGCCATGACCTTCCCGGACAAGACCATGTATCCTGTCTCCAGCAGGAATGCACAGGATTACCTGAACCTGACGCAGGTCTATCTTGATGCCGTCTTCGCCCCCTCGCTCCTGCATAACCCCAATATCTTCCGCCAGGAAGGCTGGCATATGGAGAAGGATGAGAGCGGTCTGAGCTATAAGGGCGTTGTTCTCAATGAGATGAAGGGTGCCCTCTCCGATCCGGATGACGTGATTGAAGAGGCCATGGGCGCCCTGCTCTTCCCGGACAACTGCTACGGCTTCAACTCCGGCGGCGAGCCCGGCGTCATTCAGAACCTTACCTATGAGAAGTACGTAGATACCTATCATCGGTTCTACCACCCGTCCAATGCCCGCTTCTATCTGGACGGCACCGTGCCCTTTGAGGAGACGCTCGCCCTCATTGATGGCTACCTCGCCGCCTATGAAAGGCACCCCGAAAAGCACGATATTCCCCTCCAGAAGCCGGTCTGTGCACAGAAGACTATCCCGTATGCGGCAGGGGAGAATGACCCTGTCGAGCACCGGACCCAGTATGCCTGCGGCGGTCTGCTCGGTACCTGGAAGGACCGTGAACTCATCTCCGCCTTCAGCGCCATCACCGATTACCTCACGGGCTCCAATGAAGCGCCGCTCACCCGTGCTGTCCTTTCCTCCGGCCTGGGCGAGGAGGTCAGCATTAATCTGAGCAATAATGTCGCCCAGCCCTGGTGGTACCTGCAGGTGCGCGGTACAGACGAAGATAAGATCGAGAAGCTCCAGGGCGTCATTCAGGATACCCTCAGAAAGATCGCCCAGGATGGGGTCGACCGGGCGCAGTTCCATGCCATCCTCAATTCACACGCCTTCCATATGAAGGAATACCGTGAGCCCGCAGGTCTTATCCGCGCCATCTCCTGCACCTCCTCCTGGCTCTACGGCGGAGATCCCATAGACTATCTCCTCTCAGACGATGTGATCCGGACGCTGGATGCATGGGTGGACAGCGGGGAAATCGACCGCATCCTGTCGCGTGTATTCCTGGAAAGCGAAAAGTGTACACTCACTGCTGTGCCCTCCAGAACACTCTCGGGCGAGCTGCGCACCAAGGAGCAATCGCGCCTCACCGCCCTCTGGGACAGCCTGGACGAAAAGGGCAAACAGCAGATAGAAAAGGAACAGGCAGAGCTTCTTGCCTGGCAAAAAAGCGAGGATACCCCCGAGGCCCTCGCCACCATCCCCATGCTTAAGGTCGCTTCCATCGATCCCAGCCCCATGACGGTCCCCACGAGAGTCGAAAAGGAAGGCAGCGTGACGGTCCTCTACCACGATATCCCCTGCCACGGCATTATCCATTTGTCCATGTACTTCCCGCTCACCGACTTTTCCCTGGAGGATCTCACGCGCATCGCCTGTCTGCCCCTCCTCTACGGAGATCTTCCCACCCCCACCATGAGCGTGCAGGAGATCCAGCGCGAGGAGTATGCCAAGCTCGGCACCTTCGCCGCGAGTGTCTACTCCCTGTGCCAGCTCGGTGACACCCGGGAATGCACCCCCGTTTTCGTTGTGCGCTTCAGCGTGCTCCGGGAGCATCTCACCTCCGCCCAGGAGCTCGTCATGCATATCCTCACACAGACCCAGTTCGATGCGGATGACCTCATCCGTGAGCGTGTGGTGCAGAGCGCAGAGAACGCCCGCATGTCCCTGACCTCTTCCGGCATGCAGATTGCAACCCGTGTCGCCGCCTCCCACTTTTCCGCCTCCGGTGTCATCGATGACGCCGTGAACGGTCAGGCGCATATCGCCTTCCTCCTGCGCTGGAAGGAGAACTTCGCCGAGGAGACCGAAAAGATCCGTGCGATTGCAGGCCGCTTTATCCATGAGAGCCTGTGCAAGGCTTCCCTCACATTGTCCGTCACTTCCGATCCGGGAGAAAGCATAGACCTTTCCCCGATCCTGTCCTCTCTCCCCGAGGGCACAGCCAAAAAGGCGAAGGCCGCCTATACCACTTTTCTCCCCGAGAGAAGCGCCATCGCGATCCCTGCACAGATCGGCTATGCCGTCATCGGGTCCAAGACCCCGCTGGCCTACAGCGGCACCCTCCGGGTGCTGGGCAAGATCGTCTCTTTGGAATACCTCTGGAACGTCATTCGCGTTCAGGGCGGTGCCTACGGAAGCGGGATCTCCCTCACCCCCGACGGCGGTCTCGTCTGTTACTCCTACCGTGATCCCACGCCCGCCCGCTCCCTCCAGGCCTTCCTGGGCATTCGGGACTTCCTGCACACCTTCTTGGAGGGCGCGGAGAATGTGGATAAGTATATCCTCTCCACCGTCTCGGACTCCGAGCCCCTGCTCTCCCCCGGAAGCAGCGGGACCTTGGCCGATCTTCGCTACCTGCGCGGCATCACCGAGGAGATGCTCACGCGAGAGCGCAAGGAAATGCTCTCGGCAACCGTCGCGTCCGTCCGCGATCTGGCGGAGGATGTCCACCGCGTCATTTCGGATGCCTGCGTGTGCGTCACCGCGCATCCGGACGCTCTCTCGGCCTGCGGCGACCTCACGCTGCTTCTCCAGGAAAACGCGTAACGCATGTGCAAAGCCCTCTGCCAAAAGCAGAGGGCTTTCTTTATTGCAGCTCAGACGCGGCCTGTTTGAGGGATTCGATGATGTTCAGGTGCTGCGGGCATCTGCGCTCGCACTGTCCGCAGGCAATGCAGGCATCCGCACCGTTTCCCTTTTCCAGGATCTTCCGGTAGTTCTTCCGCGCGGCCTCCCCTTGCCCGCTCCCAAGCTCCAAATTCAGGGCAGAGAAGATCTCGGGGATCGGGATCTGCTTGGGGCACCCCTCGGTGCAGTAATGGCAGGAGGTACAGGCAATGGTCTTGCTGTGCCCGAGGAGGCGCTGTGCCTCGTGGATCACTTCCATCTCCTGCGCACTGAGCGGCTGGAAATCACGCATGTAGGAGAGGTTGTCCTCCATCTGCGCAATGTTCGACATGCCGGAGAGCACAGAGAGGATTCCGTCCAGGGAGGCCACAAAACGGATGGCCCAGGAGGCGGGGGAAGCGTCGGGGGCATAGTCCGTAAGCAGGGCCTTTACATCCCTGGGCGGATTGGCCAGGGTTCCGCCCTTGACCGGCTCCATGACGACAATCGGGATACCGTACTTGCGCGCCACCTCATAGTTTGCCCGGGAGTTCACCTTCGGGTTCTCCCAGTCGGCATAGTTGATCTGCAGCTGCACGAAGTCGACATCCGGATGCGCACTGAGAATGCGCTCCAGAAGCTCCGGCCCGTCATGGAAGGAAAAGCCGTAGTGGCGGATCGTCCCCTTCGCCTTCTCCTCCTTCACGAAATCCCAAAGACCGAACTTGTCGTACTTGCGGTAGTTGCTCTCCATAAGCGTGTGGAGCAGATAGTAGTCAATGTATTCCGCGCCTGTGCGCTTAAGGCTCGTATGCAGCTCGTCCTTGGCCATCTTCTCGGTGGGAATATAGCCCGCGAACAGCTTCGTGGCCAGGGTGTAGCTCTCCCTGGGATGGCGCGTCACCAGGGCTTTGCGCGTGGCATCCTCGGAACCCGGATAGATGAAGGCCGTGTCGAAATACGTGCCTCCTGCCTCCAGGAACATATCCACCATCTTCTTGGTCTGCTCGATATCGATGATTGGGCCTTTTCTGGGCAGACGCATCAGTCCGAATCCAAGCTTCATCGCTTGTTTCCCTCCTTCGTCTTGTCTTTCTTTCCGCTGCGGTATTCCCCCGGCGTCGTGCCGGTATGCGCACGGAAGGCGCGCACAAAGGCGCTCGCATCGTGAAATCCGCACATCTGAGCAATCTCGCTCCCGCTCTTCTCCGTCGCCGCCAAAAGATACGAGGCATAGCCGAGCCTCGCCTCAATCCGGTACTGGTGCGGCGTGAGCCCCGTGTGGGCACGGAAGAGCCGGTTGAGCTGGCTTTCAGAGAGGTGGACCGCACGCGCAATGTCCCGGGTATGGATCTCCTCGCTAAGGTTCCCGGAGAGCATCCTGGATGCGGTCTCCATGGCACCGGAATCTTCCTCCCTGTGGGCAAAAAGGCTCACAAGCGAGGTCAGCGCGGCATGCAGCCGGACATCGTCGGGCGGCGTTTTCGCCTCCGCGCACATTCCGTAGACGCTATGCAAAAGCTGTCCCGCATCAAAGGCGTCCTTGCCCGCGGGGCACTTTTTGGCCCCCTTCGCGCACAGCTCGATCCAGTCTCTCGCATCCCGCCCGGCAAAGTGGAGCCAGAGGATCTCCCAACCCTTCTCGGTGCCGTAGGCGTGCGGGAGAAAGCTGTCCAACAGCACCACATCACCCGATACGAGTTCCAGATGGGTATCGCCTGCGTGCACATACCCCGAGCCGCGCTGCACCTGCATCACCAGACCGCTCCCATAGGTGTTTCTCTCCACCCTGTAATTCCCGTCACAGGTGAAGTGTCCCGTGCAAACCAGGGTCAGAAAACGTTCCCGCGCGGGAAGCGTCGGGGTATGGAAGAAGATCTCGCTTCCCGCAAGGACACCCCGCTCGTGCATCTCCACACGCTTCACCTCTTCCCGCCCATTGTACCCCATTCTTCCTGTGCGGCAACCCTCTGCCTGTTTTTTTCCTGTACCCAAAAACTTCTCCTTCGTTTCCCGGAGCTTTTTTCAGAAAACATATGCGTGTTTTTTACCATATTCTCTCCTCTTTTTGCTCTTTCTCCGGCCCTAGTTTCCCGTTACAATAAGGCCGAACCCATCCCCGCCCCCACTCCAAGAAAAGCCGCTTTTTGCCAGTGCGCAGGCGGCCCCGAAAGCGAAAGGAGTCTTCTGCATGTCCCAGGTCCGTGTCTGGCACGAGATCCTTGAGATCCCCACCTATCCCGTCGGCCGCCCCGATCCCAATCCCATGTTTCTCGACCGCCGTGTCTACCAGGGCTCCTCGGGCAAGGTCTATCCGCACCCCGTCACTGATACCTTTGACGGGGAGAAAACCCTGAAACCCTATCACGCGCTCTTCCTGGAGAACGATTACCTGCGCATCATGGTCCTCCCTGAGCTCGGCGGACGTGTGCAGCGGGCACTAGATAAGACCAACGGATATGACTTTGTGTACTATAACCGGGTCATCAAGCCCGCCATGGTGGGCCTGGCCGGACCCTGGGTTTCCGGCGGCATTGAGTTCAACTGGCCGCAGCACCACCGGCCCTCCACCTTCGATCCCGTCCCCTGGAAGACCGTAGAAAACCCGGACGGCTCCTGCTCCATCCTTGTGGGAGAGATCGAGGAGATATTCCGCACTAAGGGGATGACCCGTTTCACCCTCTATCCGGACAGGGCGTATCTGGAAATCACCAACCAACTCTATAATCGCACCGATGTCCCGCAGACCTTCCTGTGGTGGGCCAACCCGGCCGTTGCGGTCAATGACCATACCCGGAGTGTCTTCCCACCCGATGTCAACGCGGTCATGGATCATGGAAAGCGTGATGTCTCCGCCTTCCCCATCGCGCGGGGCGTGTACTACAAGCAGGACTATTCCGCGGGCGTGGACATCTCCCGCTACCGCAATATTCCCGTCCCGACCTCCTACATGGCTGCCCATTCCGACTACGACTTTGTCGGGAACTATGATGAAGCAAAACAGGCCGGCATGCTTCATATCGCAGACCACCATATCAGTCCCGGGAAAAAGCAGTGGACCTGGGGCAACGGAGAGTTCGGTCAAGCCTGGGACCGCAACCTCACCGACGAGGATGGCCCGTATATCGAGCTCATGGCCGGCTGCTTCACTGATAACCAGCCCGACTTCTCCTGGCTCATGCCCGGGGAGGAGAAGCGCTTCACCCAGTACTTCATGCCCTACAAGGAGGTGGAGAGGGTCTGCTGTGCCAACGAGCAGATCGTGCTGGGCCTCACGCGAAGCAGAGGGGCTGCCACCCTCTCGGTCTATGTTTCCGAGTCCCTCCCCAAGTGCACGCTCCGACTCTCCCTTGGAGAAAAGGTGCTCGGGGAAAAGGAAGCGGACCTTAGCCCTATGCACGCCGCCTCCCTGACGGTCCCCGAAGAGAAAGGGCGCATTTCCTGCACCGTGCTGGATGCGGAGGGCCGTGTCCTCCTTTCCTGGCAGGAGGAGGAAGAAAAAGAGGTGCCGCTGCCCTCCCCGGCGGAGCCCATTCCAGCCCCGGAGAAGGTGGAGAGCACGGAAAAGCTGCTTCGCTACGGCATCCATCTTCTGCAGTACCGCCACGCAACCTGGGATCCCATGGCCTACTTTGACGAGGGCTTGCGCAGAGAACCGGACCATGTCCGTCTCCTCACGGAGAAAGCCAAACTCCTTATGAAAATGGGACTGCCGGAGGAGGCCGCAGCGCTTCTCAAGCGCGCCGCCTGTGCCGCCCAGGAAAAGAACCCCAACCCCTATGATGGGGAGTGCTTCTATCTTCTGGGTGTCGCCCTGTCCATGCTCGGGGAGGAAACGGCGGCCTATGACGCCTTCTTCAAGGCTACATGGAACAGCGCGTGGAAGAGCAGTGCCTTTGAGCGCATAGGCTGCATGGACCTGAAGGTAGGCAATGTAAAAAGTGCCCTGGAGCACCTGACGCAGGCCGTGGACTCCGGCTTCCGCAACCTCCGTACCCGGGATGCCCTCGCCTTCGCCCTGCTCCGCGCAGGAAAAAAGGCGGAAGCAGAAGCATGCTTCCGGGAAAACCTGTCGCTGGATCCCATGGATGCCCTCTCCGCGATAAAGCTCGGTGCCTCTCCCGAGAACGTGCTCGGGGAGATGAGTGCCCCCTGGTTGGAAGTCGCCCTGGAGTGCGAGCGCATCGGGGAAACCGAGCTTGCCGCGCAATTGCTTGACGCGGGCTTCCGGAAAACCGGAGCGGTGCTCCTCGCGGTCCATCTCGCTGCACTCACGGAGGACAAAGCCCTCTTGCTGGGGCTCCATGACTCGCCTCCCTGCATCTGCTTCCCACACCGCTGGGAGGACCATGTCGCCCTTAGGAAGGCCATGACATTGGACCCGGAGGGCTTCCTTCCCTTCTATGCCGACGGCAACTATCTCTATGCCGCGGGTAACTGCGACGCGGCCATCCGCGCCTGGGAGGAGGCCGCAAGGCTCCGTCCGGACTTTCCGCAGACCCACCGCAATCTCGCCATCGCCGCCTTCAATCATCTGCAGGACAGTGAGCGCGCCCTGCGCGAGATGGAGGCCGCCTTCCGGGCCGATCCCAGCGATGCACGCATTCTCATGGAGCTGGATCACCTCTCCGGCATGCTCCACCAAAGTGCCCGGGAGCGCCTGCAGCGCCTGGAGGAGCACGCAGCGCTGCTGGACATCCGGGACGATCTCGCCGTCGCCTATGCTGCCCTTCTCAATCTGGCTGGAAGGCACAAGGAAGCCCTCCAATGGATCGACAGCCGCACCTTCCATCCCTGGGAGGGCGGCGAGGGCAAGGTGCCTGCCCAGTGGAAGGCTGCGCTCCTCTCCCTTGCCAGGGAGGAGATGGCCAGAGGAGATTTCCAGAGTGCTGAGGAAAGACTGCGCCTGGCCTCCGGCCCCTATCCGCACCACCTGGGCGAGGGCCGCCTGCCCTCCTGCTCGGAGCATGAGGTCCTCCTCTATCTCGGCGACTGCCTGAAGGCGCAGGGTAGAGACACGGAGGCCAAGGCAGCCTACGTGCGCGCCGCCGCAGGCGGGAGCGAGATTGCCTCTGTCCTCTACTATAACGATGATCCGCCCGAAAGGATCGCCTTCCAGGGGCTTGCCCTGCGTGCCCTCGGAAGAGAGACGGAGGCCC
>JAFUZB010000008.1 GCA_017476845.1 Clostridia bacterium | reverse complement strand
TGTGCCCCATCTTCGGGAAAGTGAACAGGTGACAGAGGAGGAGGCCCGCTTCGAAACGCTTATGCTTGGGCTTCGTATGACAGAAGGCATCCGTGAGCAGGACTTTCTGCATACGCATGGTATATCGCTAATGTCCTGGCGCGGAGAGGCACTAACGCGCCAGCGTAGTCTCGGCACGCTCGAGTGTGAAAATGGTTTCTGGCGTCTTACTAGGTTGGGAATGGATATCCAGAATACCGTTCTGGTCGACCTGATGGAACCCTGACAGAGGACCGCGGCGTCCCTGTTTAACTTAACCTGTGAAGATATGGTATAATTCCACATGAGGTGATATCATGCGATGGTTTTCGATGCTTCTCTTTCTTCTGCTTCTCCTGCCAGCCTTTGCCTTTGCAGGGTATGCCATTGAAAGTCCAGACGGCAAGACAGTCAATCTTCGCAGTGAACCAAGTCTGGAGGCTGCTGTTTTGACCCGTCTGTCAGACGGAACAGTGATCGAAGTACTTGCCACGGAAAACGAATGGAGTCAAGTAAGCTTTGAGACCTATACGGGGTATATCATGAATGACTATATTGTCTATCATGAGGATATCGTTCCGTATACCATGTACATTCTTTCCCCTAACAGTGCACCCGTGAATATCCGTTCGCATCCGGGCGGAAAAATCGTCCGTCAGAAGCCAACCGGCTCTGAGGTGACTGTCCTTACGCCCGGGGAGGAATGGACCACGATTGAAGGTCCCGACGGTCCGGAGTCAATCCGTACAGAGTATCTGACACCCTATCCTCCAGAACTCTGGGAAGAAGATCCTGATATCTCCTATATCGTTTCCCCAAACAGCTTCCCCGTCAACGTTCGCGAGGCACCCAATGGGTCCATCATCCTCCGCGCTCCGACCGGAACCAAGGTTGAAGTGATCTACGAGGAGGGCGAATGGACACAGATTGTCATCTATGGAAAGAACGGCTATGTGATGAGCCGCTATCTCTCCGATATACGCCCTGAACTGATTGATCGCAGTTATATCGCCTATGTCGAGACACCGGATGGAGGCTCTGTACGTGTACGTTATGGTGCAGGAAAAGGCTACGATGTGGTCACACGTCTCGAGGACGGCACCGAGGTCATCGTGATCGGCTCTGTGCAGGGATGGGCCCGCATCCGTTGCGGAGATATTGACGGTTATATTGACGAGGAATACCTGATCAGCGGAAAATAAGACCGCGCAAAGGAAGTTTGCCATGCCACAAATCAGTGATATTGGTATCGATCTTGGCACCTCACAGGTGCTGGTCTATGCCCGTGGACGGGGCATCGTTCTTCGCGAGCCTGCCGTGGTTGCGGCCGATCGCACTAACGGCAAGGTGCTTGCTGTAGGCGCAGAAGCGTATAAACTTGTCGGGAGAACGCCCGGGAATGTACAGGCCATCCGTCCCTTCCGCCAAGGGACCATCAGCGACTTTGAGATGGCCAAGGAGCTCATCCATTATGCAGTGCGCAGGGTTTCCGGTCGCCACTTTCTGACCCGTCCACGCGCCATCGTCTCTCTTCCCACCGGCGTCAGCGAAACAGAAAAGCGAGCCGTGATTTCGGTTCTCTTTGACGCAGGCATGCGAAAAACACAGCTTTTGGAGAAGCCGCTGGCAGCCGCTATCGGCATCGGCATCCATTTTGCGGAGCCCTATGGAAGTATGATGATCGATATGGGCGCCGGGGCAAGCGATATCGCGGTTCTTTCCAGCAGTGACGTCGTTGTGGGCACCTGTACACAGATTGGCGGAGACTATTTTGATGATGCCATCATCCGCTATCTGCGCAAAAAGCATAATCTGCTCATCGGTGATAGAACCGCCGAAGAAGTGAAAATGACACTCGGCAGTGCTGTTCCGCCCCCCAACGAACTTACCATGGATGTGACAGGACGAAACCTCCTCTCCGGTCTTCCCCGGACACAGTCCATCACGAATCTTGAGGTCTACGAAGCGCTCAAGGATGTGATCTCGGACTTTATCGAGACGATCCAACAGGTGCTTGAGCATACTCCACCGCAGCTTGCCTCGGATATCTTTGAAGATGGAATCATTCTCACTGGCGGTGCATCCCAGTTGCAGGGCCTTTCCGACGCCATTTACCGCGAACTCAGAATTGCAACCGGAGTGGCCGATGACCCTGCGACAGCGGTTGTCGTCGGCTGCGGGCGAGCATTGGAGGATACGCCGGAAATGCGCAGCTATCTGCACGAAAACAGTCGCTACAGGTATCTGTGAGGCTACCTTTGGTAAGCTCACAATAAGAAAAGTCGCCCTGTGGCGACTTTTCTTATCTCACGCTTCCAGACGTTTTGTCCCGTCAGCGTCCAGCAGTTTCGGCCTGCTTCCCTTTTTTACGGTTTCTTCATCCACAATGCATTTCTTCACATCTGTGCGTCCCGGAAGTTCAAACATGGTATCCAGCATGATACGTTCAATGATTCCCCGGAGCCCTCTGGCACCGGTTTTTCGCGTAATCGCCTGCTTGGCAATCTCGGTGATCGCTTCACCGGTGAATTCGAGACTGATGCCATCCATAGCGAGCATTTTCTGGTATTGCTTGCAAAGGGCATTCTTCGGCTCAGTCAGAATACGACTGAGCGCATCCTCATCCAATGGATCAAGGTTGACCAGGACCGGCAGTCGACCGACAAGCTCGGGGATCAGACCAAACCGTGTCAGATCCTCCGGCTCCAAGGCTTTGAGTGCTTCGCTGATATCCGCATCCTTGCGCACCTGGATTTCCGCTCCAAAGCCGAGCATTTTCTTGCCGATACGGCTCTCTATAATCGGCACGAGGCCATCAAATGCACCACCGCAGAT
>JAFUZB010000120.1 GCA_017476845.1 Clostridia bacterium | reverse complement strand
TCCTGATCAACCACAGCTTCCATCATCTTCATAGCTACGTCATGAACATTTGCGCCGGAGTACTCGATCTTTCCGTTGTGCAGACCGATGATATCACCCTGGTGAATATGAATATCATTATATTCACTGTCGCGAATCGCATAGGTGACAGTCCCGGTTTTTACATGCTCCGCGGCCTCTTCCATGTGACGTGCATTGAGTTCACCGACTACATCGGGCTGGAAAGCAACGGCGGCTGCGATTCCCATGGCCACATTCTTGGTGGGAATGACATAGACCTGGACATTTTCAGCAAGGTCTGCAGCCTGCTGTGCAGCAAGAATCACATTGCCGTTGTTGGGGAAAACATAGACCGTTTTTGCCTTACAGGCGTAGATGGCGCTAAGGATATCATCAATGGAAGGATTCATGGTCTGTCCGCCTTCCACGACAACATCTACGGTCAGATCATGGAAAATCTTTGAAAATCCTTCGCCGAGCGAAACGGCAACCATGCCGTGCTCTTTCTCCGGTTCAGCATGCGCGACTTTTGCAGGTGTCTGTTCTGCCCCATCCCGCTTGCGCTTGAGTTCCTGCTTGTTTTCAATGGAGACATCAATGATCTCACCGATTTCCAAGCCGTCCTCAATCGCAGTACCGGGGTGATTGGTGTCCACATGAATATCTACGCGCTGCAGATCGCCCTTGACACGGACGTGACTTCCGATACGATTCAGTCTTCTGCGCAGACTGTCAATATCGCTTTCCTCACAATCCTCGCTCAGATTGACGATGGAAAACTTCGTGCAATACAGGTGCGTCAGATCATCCAGATCCTCTTCCTCGTCTGCTTCGGCCTGTGCGGCAAGATCTGCAAGGATTTCCTCGACCGTCTTCCCTTGAATCACAGCAGCATAACCGGTATAGATATACATCAGGCCGGTTCCGCCGGAGTCAACCACATTCGCCTGCTTCAGTACAGGAAGCATATCCGGAGTCTTTTCCAGAATATCCTGCCCTGACGTCAGAATGGTCTGGAATAACGCTTCAAAGTCATCCGGGGCTTTCTCGGCCTGCTTGAGCGCTTCTTCGGCAGTAACCCTAGCCACCGTCAGAATTGTGCCCTCCTTGGGCTTCATCACTGCTTTGTACGCAAGGTCAGAGCCTGCTTTCATCGCCTGCGCAAACTGCGCCGGTGTCACTTTCTCCTGTCCGCTTACTGCCTTTGCGAATCCGCGAAGCAGCTGGGACGTGATCACACCGGAATTTCCGCGGGCTCCCTTAAGTGCACCTTTCGCAAGTGCAGAAGCGGCTTCATCCAGGCGAAGGAATTCCTTGCTGTTAATCTCCCGGATTGCACTTTGCATGGTAAGGGACATGTTCGTACCCGTATCCCCATCCGGCACAGGAAACACATTGAGTGCATCGACCGTCTCACGGTTACTCTCCAGCAGTGCATTCCCTGCCATGGCCATATCGCGGAGCAACAGGCCATCAATGGTTTTATATAGACTCAAAGATAAATCACTCCATTCCTGTTGTTCCGTGCTTTAGACGCGAACTCCCTCAACGTTGATGTTCACCTTGCGCACCTTGATACCGGTCATGCTTTCCAGCTTGTAACGTACCGTATCCACAAGTATCTTGCACACTTCGGCTATCGTAATGCCGTATTCCACGACAACGTAAAGATCCACATCCAGTGCATCTCCGACATTTCGCAGCTGAACACCGCGAGAAAGGTTTTCACGTCCAAGCCACTCCACCAGTCCGTCGGTGGCCCGCTTGGAACACATTGCGACAATGCCATAGCACTCAAGCGCTGCATAACCAGCCACCTTGAGCATCACGTCCTCCGTGATATAGATCGTGCCGATATCATTCTTGATCTTGCATTCCATACTGGCACAGCCTCCCTGTCCTACATTTCCACATCTGGATACTCTGATCCATCCAATTGGCAGCAAAGCTAGCTATCGCTTCCTGCCATGTAGACATGGACATGTGACAGTATACAGGATTGTGCCCCCATTGACAAGGACATTTTCCCTGTTTCCACGAAATCTCAATGGTTCAGACGAATCAAAAAAGAGTGCTCCGGGTTCTCTTTTGCACCCGTTTCATATTTGATTGACACCCATTGGCATGGAAAGTATAATCACCAGAGCGGAGAATGGTTTCCCGTGTTTTGTTCCTCTTGAAAAGTGCGGGACAACAACGCTCTTGCCTAGTTTCCTATGCCAGGACGGAGCACCGCGCCCTCCCTTTTCGACCACTCACCTGTTTTGAAAGGACGATACCATATGCATCCAGATCAGATCACCTATGCTGACCGGTTTGACGGAATCAGCGGAAGAGCCATACGTGAAATATTCAAGATGATCGCTAAGCCGGACATGATCTCTTTTGCCGGCGGCAATCCTTCTCCGTCCG
This sequence comes from Clostridia bacterium, assembly GCA_017476845.1. Classification (GTDB taxonomy): domain Bacteria; phylum Bacillota; class Clostridia; order Christensenellales; family Aristaeellaceae; genus UBA2943. Next base: position 3,831 of record JAFUZB010000120.1, on the reverse strand, counting down.
CTCTGCCTGACACCGAAGTCGCACGCATCGCTCAAACCGTTCTTCAGGAGGATGGAAAGCGCATTCTGCAGTATGGCGCCACCGAAGGTTATCCGCCTTTTCTTGAGAGCCTGAAGGGCTATGCAGAAGAAAAAGCTGGGCGTCCCGTACCCGCCATTCTTCCTGTGACAGGTTCCACGCAGGCCATGGATCTGCTCTGCAAAGCACTGATCAATCCCGGGGATGTCATCCTTGTCGAGGACCCGTCCTTCCTTGGCAATCTGCAGTGCATGCGCCTGTATCAGGCGAAGCTCGTTCCCATTCCCAGCGACGAGCACGGCATTCTTCTGGATGCATTGGAAGATGCCATCCGGGAACATCATCCAAAGATGCTCTACGTTATCCCGAATTTCCAGAATCCCACCGGAAAGACCCTCGCACTTGAAAGGCGCAAGCCGATTGCGGAGCTTGCCGAAAAATACGGTATGGTGGTTGCAGAGGATGATCCCTACAGAGATCTTCGTTATTCCGGTACGCCGCTGCCTTCGATCAAGTCCTTTGATGAGGCTGGTTGGGTCGTTTACCTTGGTTCCTTCTCCAATGTCATCTCCCATTGCATGCGTGTATGATACATGGCAGGAGATGCAGGCATTCTTCGCAAATGTACCATGGGCAAGCAGTCCTCGGACCTGCACACAGCAAATCTCACACAGGCGATCGTGGACCGTTTCCTGCGCGAGGGTCTCCTGGACACTCACCTTCCCCGCATCTGCGCCGGATATGGTCAGCAGCTTAATCGCATGCTCTCTGCGCTTGCCTCCTTCCCGGAAGGTACGCTCTACACTAAGCCGGACGGCGGCCTGTTCATCTGGGTTGAGCTCCCCGCAGGTATCGATACCAAAGAGCTCCTCGCCAAAGCCGTAGAGCGTCACGTCGCCTATGTCCCCGGAACCCATTTCTATGCCCTTGGAGGACATGAAAACACGCTGCGTCTGAATTTCTCCAATTCCAGTCTCGACCAGATCGATACCGGCATGGATGTACTGCGGGATCTCTTCCGATCCTGCATCGGATAAAGGCATGGGAACCTCTTTCCTCACGCTTCGTCAACGCGGCGTTGACGAAATTATCATTAACAAGAGCCGCTTTCTTGGCTATGCGACCCCTGTTGCCACCGAGGAGGAAGCCCAGGCCTTCATTCGTGAAATCCGCCAGAAGCACAGAGATGCTTCCCACAATTGTTATGCCTATACCATTGGGAAGAACATGGGCATCATGCGCTATTCCGATGACGGAGAGCCCTCTGGCACAGCCGGTCTTCCCATGATGGAAGTGATCAAAAAGGAGCAGGTCTGCAATTGTTGCTGCGTAGTGACACGGTATTTCGGTGGCGTCCTGCTTGGCGCCGGCGGATTGCTTCGTGCCTATACGCAAGGCTGTTCCATTGGATTGCATGCCGCTCAGATCGTGGAAATGATCCCGACTGTGTCCCTCTTGTGCGAAGTGTCCTACAGCCTGTGGGACAAAGTGGCGCATCATCTTGCCTCCATGCCCGTGCAGATTTTGCATCCGGAATTTACCACCGCAGTATCCTTTACCCTGCTTGTGCGGGAAAAAGACCTAAAGCAGGTTTCCGAACAGCTGATTCTTCTGACCGACAGTCGGATTACTCTCCTTGAGGATGAATTGACCGACATGCCGTGGGACCTGGAATAAAATCGAGGCGCAGCCGTACTGCGCCTCGATTTTGCTGTATGTACATAGTTCAGGTATCGTCACTTTCCAGGATCACACTTTCAGGTTCTGTGAAATCCTCCTGCGCTGGCGGAAGATGATCACACAGCATGATGAATGCATCCTCCCCATTATCTTCGTAATACCGTTTTCTTCTTCCGACACGAAAAAAACCCAGAGATTGATATACATGCTGTGCGCATAGATTGCTCTCACGCACCTCAAGGGTTGTCATTACCGCGCCCAGGTTGGAAAGATACTGCAGAAGTTCGCGAGTAAGCTGCGTGCCGTATCCATGACCACGCTCGGAAGCCGTCACTGCGATATTTGTAATCTGGGACTCATCCAGAACTACCCATCCGCCCCCAAAGCCAATGACTCTGCCGTCTTTCTCAGCGACAAGATACCTGGCACATTTGTTTTCACGCAGCTCATGCTCATAGGCTGATCTGGGCCAGGGCCTGGCAAAACTCTCCTGATCGATCTGCATGACTTCATCCAGATCACTCTCGGCCATTCTACGGATCACGCATTCATCCTGCATTGGCAGCATCCACCAATCTTTTGTTTTTTTCCGCATTGGGTGCGCGCAGATAGAGCGGCATGAGTTCTGTATAGGACACGGTTTCCTCAGACAGCACTCCCAGATAAGCTACAGCCGACGGTCTGATATAACTGCTTGGCACACAAGCAAAGACAGCCCGATTTCCCATGCATTTCTCTATCGCCTCTCTGTGCACAGGCATGCCGTCCCCCAAAAATAGGAAGCGCTTGCCAAGACTATCGATCGTCTTCAAATAATCCTCCAGCATCATAGGTGTGTCCGCCATCAGACGCTTCGGACGCCCCTCCCCGGCAAACAGGAAAGCCGCGCCGTAGACCTGACCGGCACGCGCATCCTGGATTGGACAGATGACACCGTCAAAGTACCCCGCACTGACAGATATCGCTTCCAGTGCATCTACAGCGACGCAGTCAGCCTCGCTCCCATGGGCCAGTCCCTTGACGGTACTCACACCAATACGTACACCGGTAAACGATCCCGGGCCGACAGCACACGCGATCCGATCAACGCTGTCCATGCTGCATTCGCCATCACGTAAAGCCTCATCGACCATCGGCATGAGATTTACGGAGTGTGTCAGCTGGTTTTGGGTCGTCAGTTCTGCCAAAACCTTTCCGTCCTTCACCAGCGCCACACCACATACAGGGCCGGATGTATCAATCGCCAATATTGTCATATTCCCCTCCGAAACACGGCAGATCACGAAAAGCTCCGCGTGGAATCATTTCTATGTTCCTGGTCGTCTCATCCACTGTAGTAAAAACGATTTCCAAACAGGTTTCCGGGATGGCATCCGGGCATTGCGTAGGCCATTCAATGACCGCAATCCCGTCTCCGCCGATCCATTCATCCATTCCCATTTCGTAAAGTTCCTCAGAAGAATGCAGTCTGTACCAGTCGAAATGATACAGGGGAATGCTGGCATCCTCATACACATTGAGTATCGTAAAACTGGGGCTCGGTACCGGGCCTGTAATGCCCAAACCGCGGGCAAGGCCACGGGTAAACTCACTTTTTCCCGCCCCCAGATCGCCTTTGAGCAATAGAACATCCCCCGCACAAAGAAGACTGGCGAGGTGTTCACCGAGATGTCTGGTTTGTACAGGGGATTGCGTTATCATGATCTTTCCTCCATTAGGTCTTTGCGTGGAGAATCGGGGAAAGCGGCTTGTAAATCAATGCCGTCACCAAACTGAGCACAATACCTTTGAGCAGATTAAAGGGAGCGGTAATCAAAAACAGCAACTTCCATTCCGAATCGACTGCCGCCACCCCGGCATATTTGAGAATGGCATCCATATCCATATGGAAAGCACCCATATAGAAAGGCAGCATGATAAACTTGTTCACCAGAACGCTCACAAAAACCATGCATAGGGTCCCGACGAGCATTCCCAGAAGCGCACTCTTCCGGGATTTTCCATGCTGGTAGATCAGGGATGCAGGAAGAATCAGCGCAAGTCCCATAATGAAATCGGCGAGCTCGCCAATCCCGGCGCTGGAAGAATGTAATAGACCGATCAAGCTCTTAATGGCAAGAATCACGATGCCCG
>JAFUZB010000119.1 GCA_017476845.1 Clostridia bacterium | reverse complement strand
CTGGGCCCGGGCTACCATGAGAAGGTGTCCACGGGCGAGGTGATCCAGGTGGCCGTGGAGGGCATCGACCAGCTGGAAACCTATTTCGGCAGGTATCTTCCGCAGTTTTTCTATGCTATCCTCGCTCCCATTATCCTCTTTATCGTGCTCTCGCAGGTGAGTCTTAAGGCCGCAGCGGCCCTCTTTGTCTGTGTTCCGCTCATCCCGATTGCCATCATGCTCGTGCAGACCCTCGCCAAGAACCTGCTTCGCCGCTACTGGGGCAGGTATACGCAGTTGGGTGATACGTTCCTGGAGAATATGCAGGGACTGACCACCCTTAAGATCTACGGCGCGGACGCAAAGAAGCATGAGGAGATGAACGAGAAGGCCGAGGAGTTCCGCTTCATCACCATGAAGGTGCTGACCATGCAGCTCAACTCGATCATTATCATGGATATCGTCGCCTACGGCGGCGCGGCCCTGGGTGTGATCCTGGCCGTGATCGAAGCGATGCAGGGACATATTGAGGTCTATCAGGCCTTCGCGATCATCATGCTGTCGGCGGATTTCTTCCTGCCCATGCGTACCCTGGGCTCCTACTTCCATATCGCCATGAACGGTATGGCGGCGAGCGATAAGCTCTTTGGCATGCTCCGTCTGGAGGAGGATGCGGACGGGGAGCGCAGCGTGCAGCGGCCGCTTACGGTCATGGCACAGGGCCTGACCTTCTCCTATGACGGGGAGCGGGATGCACTCAAGGATGTCTCCCTCACCATCCCCGAGGGAAGCCTTACCGCGGTGGTCGGCGAATCCGGCTGCGGCAAGAGCACCCTGGCCGCCCTCATCTATGGGCAGGAGAAGGGCTATCTGGGAAGTTTGAAGATCGGGAAGGACGAGGTCTACCATCTGTCCTCCAAGAGCCTGAGGGAAACCATCACCATGGTGTCCTCGGGAAGCTATATCTTCGCCGGCACCGTGCGCGAAAACCTGCAGATGGGAAAGCCGGATGCCACAGAGGAAGAAATGATCCGGGCCCTTCAGACCGCACGCATCTGGGAGTGGCTGAAGACAGAGGGCGGACTGGACAGGGAGATCACGCCCGAGGGCAGCAGCCTCTCGGGCGGACAGCGGCAGAGGATTGCGCTTGCACGCGCACTTCTGCACGATACGCCCTTCTATATCTTTGACGAGGCGACAAGCAATATCGATGTGGAGAGCGAGCAGGACATCATGGAGGCCATAGAGAGCTTCCGCGGGAAAAAGACCGTGCTTCTCATCACCCATCGCCTGGAAAACGCCGTGCCTGCCGACTGCATTCATGTCCTGGATGCGGGATGCCTCGTAGGCTCGGGGACACATGAGGCGCTCATGCAGGAGAGCGCAAAGTACCGGGAGCTCTACACGGCACAGGCAACCTACGAACAGTACGCGAGGAAGGGGGCAGAGGCATGAAGACAAGGCGCAGCGGACTGAAGATCATGCAGCGGCTGATAGGGCTGCTCAAACCGCTTAGGTGGCATATGCTCCTGGCCATTTTCCTGGGCGTGATCG
>JAFUZB010000118.1 GCA_017476845.1 Clostridia bacterium | reverse complement strand
GTTCAATACATGATCCGGGTCATCATACAGATCGTCAAAGGCGATGTTATCCCGCAGTGCGAAACAGATCTCTTCTCCCTGCATGGCCTGCTCTATTTTCGCTCTCGTGTCCTCATCTGCCCGTTCCGCCAGTTCTCGGATGATGGTATTGCCGCTGGTGTTGCCCCAGTAAGTCAGGGGCGGCGCGCTAGGATTGACATTCAGATCCTCAATGTATTTGATGACCGACCAGGGATTATAGATGACGGTATCCCCAAAGCGGTAGCCATCATACCATTCCCGCACCTGCTCAAAATGATCCCCTACGCCGCTGTCCTCAAGCAGTTTCCTGACATCCTCCTCAGTAAACCCGATGGCATCGCTCCCAGGGTGGGATAGAACGGTATGTATGGCCGGATGATTCAGACCGGTATAGATTCCTTCCTTCGCAATCTGCAGGCACCCAGTGATCACGGCAAACTGCAGGTTGTCCGTGTTGGTTTTCAACACATTCTGCAGTAAAGGACCGATTACGCTTACCATTTCAGGATAATAGCCTTTCGCATAGGCGTGCTCGAGCGGAACGTCATATTCGTCGATCAGGACGACTGTCCTTTTCCCGGAATCTTTCCGCAGAAAGTGAGTTAACCGCCTCAGGGAATGGAGATAATCCATTCGGGTCACTTCTTTTCCCTGTCCATCGGTTCCCAGCAGAATCCTTTGATAATAATCGCACTCCTCCTCGGAAAGGGAACCGCTCTCCAGAAGGTATTGTTTCTCTGAATACAGATCCTGTATCAAAGCCTGCAAATCCTGCCAGGCATCCTCAAACACTTCCGCCTTAACCGTTTGAAGCGTCAGGTTGATTACCGGGTAGCTTGTCATCTGACGGGTATACTTTTCGCCCGCGTCCATTATCTTCAGTTCCCGGAATAGCTCTCGGTTTTCCGCGTTCAGATGATCATCCCGTGTGTCTTCCACAAAACGGCGAATCATGGAGAGCGTCAGCGTTTTCCCGAACCGGCGGGGCCGAAGGAAGAAGGGGGTTTCATGCGTGCCTTCAAGCAGCGGGATCAAGAGCTCTGTCTTGTCGACATATCTGAACCCGCCTTCCCGATTCTTCTTGAAATCCTCTGATGCGGTACAAGTCTTCTTTGCCTCTTCCGGCCACATTTTCATCCTGTTTTCGCCTCCTGCGAAACCCGATTGCACATCGTTAGATCGCAAATGCCACCTATCTCCGAAGCGCGGTTTCAAGTGCTGATAGCAATTCCTGTCTCAGCAAAGAACTTCTGGCTTTCAGGGAAGGCAGGGCACGGCCATCTACGCCTGGCATTACAGAGAACCGCGGCGTGTGGCCTCCTCGATCAGCTTTGGTTGGATGAGCGGGTAGGTCCACGCAGTCGGCAGATGGTCTGAAAGCACAATGCGCTCTATCTCGCTGTGCAGCTCCTTCTCAAAGGACGTGATGTCAGCGCAGCAGAGCAGTCCGAAGGATTCCTGAATATCCGGCGTTTCGCTGTCCAAAACAGAATAAACGCATATGGGCTCCAGTGTGTAGCGGAGAGCACCGGTTTCCTCGTAGAGCTCGCGCTTGGCCGTATCCAGGATGGCTTCTCCCGGTTCCCTGTGACCGCCCGGTATTTCTAAGGTGTCCCGATCTCTATGCTTGCACAGTACCCATCGATTGTCGCTCTTTGCGATGATGACAGCGAACCGGAGCAGGCTGTCCTCCACCGTATCGTAAAACCTGACTTCTATCATCTTTCGCACCTCTCATTTCAGATGAGTTCCGTTCGGCGGAAAGCCAAGCGAAGAAGTGTGTACACACAAAGGGCTCGCCAGACTGGGAGCCCTTCTAACAAGCTTCAGAAAAGCCGCCTTATGGTGTCAGGGGCAGCTTGCCAAGAAAATAGAGCACGATGACGGCGTTTTCAGCCAAAGCCAGGATAATGGAAATGATCGAGATCACGATGCCTGCTACAGACTTTCCTTTGGTGCTGCGGTGCGCTTTTGCCTCAGCGCGCCCAAGGCTGGACAGCACAAGACCAACGGTCCCTGTCAGACCGAAAAAGGGAACAAAGAGTGAAGCGATGGCTGTCACAAGACCTGCAACGGCAAAGGAATTCATAGAGGGCCTTCTTTCCTTGTTGGTTTGAACCATCATATCGGTTTTTTCGCACTCTGGCAAGGGTCTGTCAAAAGTTGTCCACCCATGGCCAAAGTGCTATAATCTGCCTGTTTTCCGGTTTCACAGACCGGTTGAATGAAAGGATGATGGATTGTGGCTAAAGAAAACAAGACCCCTGCAGAACGTAAGAAGACGGCTACACGGGTGATTTGCCTGGTTCTGGCTGCGGCACTGCTTCTCAGTACCCTGGCAGCGGCCATCTTGAGCCAGTTCTGACATGCGACGCAAACGCAGGGGAATTTCAGCCGGCACGCTGTTTATGCTCCTTGCCACCTGCGCGGTGCTGGGCGGTACATTGTGGGTGCTTCGCACCCTGGAGGGAGATCACCCGATGGACCTGCGTCTGGCTGAGCAGGTGGGGAGCATCACGCTCAAAGGGCTGACACCGGAGCTTTCGGTTGAGGATATTCCCCTCATTTCCGAAGGGGAGGAGAAGCAGGCTCCGCAGGAAGCAAATTCGCAGCGGGCACAGATTGCCATTGTAACCGAACCGCCCAGGGGAGGAGAGATCGACCTTACCTTCGCGGGAACGATTGCACTGGAAACGAATGTGCGCCAGAGCGGATATTATAGCGACAGCAAACGGTATGACTTTTCGGATATCCTTTCCCTGATTGCGCCCGATATCCGGTCGGACTATGCGTTTGCTCCGGTGGAAAACCTGATTGTCCCCTCCGCACAGGTCTCGGATCTTATTGCTCCCGCGGAGCTGACCGGAATGCTGGTTTCAGGGCAGCTGGACGGGATCGGCTTTGGCTTTTCCAAGGCCTACGATAAAACGTATGACGGGCTATCGGATACTGTGCTCCATGCACAGAGCGCAGGGCTGGATGTCTTTGGCGCCTACCGAAATGAAGGTGAGGCCGGAATCAGTGCGCAGATCCGGCAGATCGGGAATGTCAAGGTAGCCTTTCTGCATTATACGGAATCGCTCTCCACGACGGGCAGCAAGGCGGTACGCAAGGACGGAAGGACCTATGCCATTCCGCTCCTTGAACGGGCCGAGCAGGATATCCCGATCGCGCGTTCTCTGGGGGCTGACCTTGTGGTCGTGACCGTGAACTGGGGAACGGCAGGGAAGACGGAGGTCACCAAGACACAGAAAAGTGTCGCGCAGCGTCTGGCGGCAGCCGGAGCCGATCTCATTGTCGGCAATGGGCCAAGGCGGGTCCAGACACTCGAAAAACTGGAGCTTACCCTGGACGGAGGCGTGAAGCATACGACTCTGTGCGCCTACTCGCTGGGCTGTCTGCTCTCCTCATCGACCAAGGCCGGAGCGCTGCAGAGTATGCTGCTGCACGTGCATGCCAAGGTGGATGCGCAGGGCGCGGTCTCCCTCAGTGCGACCTATACGCCCACCTTTCTATGGCGGTATAAGCAGGAGAGTCTGGTAAGATTTCGCGTCATCGCCGCGAACGGGCAGGTACCGGACGGCATGAGCGAAGATCAGCAAAAGAAAATGACGGCAGCCGCGAGCGGCGTCGCCGGAATCGTTAAAGATGCACCGATCACGGTGCGCTAAAGGCCGTCTGCAAACGCAGACGGCCCTGTTTGAAAGAGGTGAAGGAGCATGGCGGACAATCATCTGCTGAGTGTGGACTGGTTCTTTGATGCATCCGCAGAGGAGCCGCTCTATGAACTGCGGTGTACCGATCCAGAGTTTGAAGCATTGCGGGTGAGCATTCCCGCAAGCTCTGTGACAGAGCGCGCCGCACGGGCTAAGCTGATCGAAGCGGCTTTTCAGAAGGCCAGGGATATGGGACTGGATGAGACACGCCTACGCTTTCATGTTTAAGGAAGCCTGTATCAGTCCTTCAAAGAGGGCAAGACTCGCGCTGTCGCGTGTAAACATCCGCTCCGGGTGCCATTGGACGCCCAGAAAAAAGGGATGGCCTTCGACCTCCAGGCCCTCGACAAGTCCGTCCTCGGACACGGCACACACGGTAAGCCCTTTCCCTACGGTCTTCACCGCCTGATGATGCAGGGAATTGACCGTGAGGGAAGTATTTCCTGTAATCTCGTGGAGACGGGAATGCGGCGTAACATCCACACGGTGCACGGGAACATACTCCTCCAGGCGCTGCATGTGCTCGCACTGCACGTCTGCGTACTCGCTGTTCAGATCCTGATAGAGTGTGCCGCCCATGACCACATTCATCACCTGAATGCCGCGACATATGCCGAGCACAGGCTTTTGTAGGGCAAGGAGCGAGCGCATCAGGCGGATTTCCAGGGTGTCCCGCGGCGCCGTGATTCGGCCGCATTTCGGATGGACTGTCTCATTATAGTAGGCCGGATCGACGTCCGGGCCTCCGGCAAAGAGGAAACCGTCGCAGCGTGCGATATATTCCTCCAGCACATCCTCATCGTCCGTCAGGGGGAGCATGACAGGGAGCGCACCGGCTTTCAGCACGCCGTCCGCGTACCCGTGGTGGAT
>JAFUZB010000117.1 GCA_017476845.1 Clostridia bacterium | reverse complement strand
TTTCCCAGCTCCTGCATCTGCAGCGCGCGCTGCACGAGAACAGGGAGAAGTACGCCTGTCTTCTGCGCACCGGGAGCACACGTATCAAGGCGTTCCGTTTGGATGCGGCAGACCATTTTGCGTCCGCAACGCAGGGAATGGCCGGCGTGGTCTGCTTTTCAGCCACCTTGGACCCGCTCCCGGAAATGAAAAGGCTCCTCGGCGGTGAGGCGGAGGATGCTTGTTTCTCGGTGCCTTCCCCGTTTCCCAGGGAAAACCTGCTGGTGGTGCACAGCGCCATCAACATGCGCTACAGTGGGCGCGAGCAGTCTGTTCCGGAGCTGTGCGGGATGATTCGCACGCTCTTTTCGGCCAAGCAGGGCAAGTACATTGTCTTCTTCCCAAGCTTCGCCTTCCTGCGCATGGCCCAGGAGACGCTGTCCGAATGGACGGAAGAAAACCGGGACACGATGCTCTTTCAAGCCCAGACGGCCGGGATGGGGCTGGAGGCAAGAGATGCGTTCCTTGCCCCGTATCTATCCGGGGACATGCCCGTTCTGTCCTTCTGTGTCCTGGGCGGTGTCTTTGCCGAGGGCATCGACCTTCCGGGAGACTGCCTGGACGGGGTGCTCATTGCCGGTGTCGGCCTGCCCATGGTATGTCAGGAGCAGAATGCGCTCAGCGACTGGTATGAAAAGCAGTACGGGGACGGGTTCCTGTACGCCTACATCCTCCCCGGGCTGCAGAAGGTCGCGCAAGCTGCAGGCCGTGTGATCCGATCCGAGACGGACAGGGGTGTGGTCTGGCTTGCAGACGACCGCTTCCTGAATGTGCCGTATGTGCACCTGCTGCCCAGGCACTGGGAGATTCGCCGCGGGGTGCCGGGGCAACGTCTGGAGCGGTTCTACGCGCGCGAAAACCCGGCGATAGACGCCGGGTCGCAATCGTAGCAAATCGCCGTGCAGTGCCGAAGCAATCGCTTGCACTGCCATCTGCAATTGGTATCCGAGATGGAGATTGCCCGTGATGCTGGTGGAGTACTGGGTGATCCGCCCCTTACTTTCTCACTCTCCTGCGCCTGCGGAAGCGGCTTGTCACAACGAAAACGTTGATGATGAGGATCAGGAGCACAGGGATCGCGAGGAAGGGCGCCACGAAGGCCGTCTCAATGCGGATTCCATCGGCTGTCACGCGCACATGCATCTGCGGCTTTTCGTTCTCCACCCGGCGTCCGCGCACCAACAGGCGATGGGTATTGATGCCATACGGGGTACAGGTCATGAGTGTACACAGGTCCAGCCCGGGCTCAATCTGCAGTTCGCTCAGGTCTGTAGGCTCAATCACGGAGATTTTATCGATCTGGTAGGTCAGGGTCTGGTCCAGGATGGTGAGATAGAACACATCCCCGATTTCCATGACGTCCAGGTCACTGAAGAGTCTCGCGGAGGGAAGGCCACGGTGTCCACTCAGCACGCAATGACTGCCATACGGGACCTCGTCAAAGTTCTCTTCGTCCGGATGGAGACTTCCCACCGGGAGCGACGTGCCTTCGATATGGCCCACGGAGGTCTGCAGTACGCCTTCGCTTGTACCGTGATACAGCGGCAGGTTGATATTCGCTCTGGGGACGGAGATATAGCCCATATTGCCGGTACCGTCCACGTTGAGGAGGGTTTCGTAATAGCTGACTTCCTCCTCATCCAAGAACCATCTGTTCTCTTTCTCCACCAGGGTTTCATTATAGGCGAGGGCACTGTTCCAGATACGCTCATACTCCTCATTATCAATCTCGGCGACCTTTTCAGCATAGCTGACAATCGCGCGGGATTGATGGAAGGAATTCCAGTATTCACTGAAGGAAGGGTAAATGAGCAGACCCAGTCCGACAAGGAAAATGAGAATAAGTGCCAGGTTCACCCAAAGATTGCTTTTCTTTTTCATTGCTGTGTGTCATATGGAGCCATCCCGCGCCGGGCGCGGGGTGGCTCCCTGTTTTTTGCGAGTGGGGAACGGCTCGATGCGTTGGAAAAGATCCCTGCATGTCAAACCGTTGGTTGCTGATTGGATCCCATGTTCACCTGTGAATTCGCATGCGAAGCTCGGATTCCTTGCACGGGCTTGTGAAATGATCCATAGACCCATGTTCAGGAATCCTTGCATGCTTCGCGTTTTGTTGATGGAAGAATGAACTGGCCTACCGGGTCTGGGCGTGTTTGATAGACTCCCCTACAGCTTTCATCGCCATGGTGAGAGAGACTATATCAGTTCACTCTCCGCCTCAAGCGCATCATAAGGAGTGCTCCGGCAAATGCCATCAGAATCGTGCCGAGGCGATAGACGAGGTGTGTACCGGAAGCGCCGGTAGAAGGCAGGACGTATCCCTGCTGATCGTTAGCAATGGTTCCTCCATCACCAATCCGGCTTGCATCTGTTACCTGCGTGCCCCCTTTATAATACTTCGCGGACTGATATCCATCAACCGCATCACGCTCGGTTACATAATACACATAAGGTACTGTCTTTTCATCAACTTGCACCGTCGAAGGCAGATTCTCGAGTTTAAAAGTATAGCTATTGTTGCTGTTTTCAATGAATTTCAGCTTAGGGAGATTGGTATTCCCTTCTGCATCGATGATCGCCGTATTCAGCTTCGCAACGTCTTCCTTGCTGATATTGTAAGTCGCATATGTCGATGGAACTGGGTCATCCTCTCCTTTGCCCTGCAGGATATACACTGTAATGGACTTGCCTTCTGGCCAGGGCATATTAGTATTTCCACCAGAATCGCGCCAGACCTTGGTAAATGTAAATTCCTTGGGTTTATAGTTGAGAATCGTCAATACATATTCCAGGGTCCCGTCATCTTTTAGGGCTTCAAATAATGTTACCGCATCCGGATGCGTGCCAAGTGTGATCTCACCAGTTGGGCTGATAGTAAACTGTGTATGGTCGTTTAGCTTCTCATATCCAGCTTTTGTCGTATTTTCTCGAAGTTCATATGTTCCTGCAGAAAGAGTATTGTCAACCTTTGCAATTACACCATCCATATCCGTCTTCAGCATGTCATAACCAACCATAGGACTGGTTTCTATCTGCGTCACATTGTCAACCGTATACTCCCTGCGCAGTTCGAACGTCACCCCATCCATGGGCTTTTGGGTTTCACCATCCAACTTGAGAGCCTTGAAGGTAAATGGCCTGTTCTTAATTGTCAGTGTAGGTGTTTTTCCTTCTCCCTCATCAAGCTGATACCATTCTTTTTCTACATCGCTAATGCTAACGTTTCCTTCATGCAGGGAAATCGTCATGGAGGATTCCAACCCATGATAATACTGTGGTGCTTTGGTCTCAGTCAGCGTGTAGTATTTGTTGTCGCTCAGAAAAGCGACAGTGATCAAGCCCGTTTCATCCGAGGTAAAAGTTCCAATAATGTTATCATCAGCTGTCAGGGTGAATGTTGCTCCAGCCAAAGGATGGCCCTGCCAATCTGTTTTCTTCAATACTATACCCGGACGGTTATTTTTCACTGTATCCACACGTACATTGGAATCCTTTTCCGGGGTTCCTTTTTCATACAGCACTGTATAGGCAAAATCTGCTCTTTCTGTTTCCCCCTTCTGAAGGCCTTGCAGTCTCAATTCTTCGCCACTATCAAGCAACTCGATCGTGCTATAATCAGTCACATACCCGTTATCATCAACAACTGGATCTGTCAGCTTGACTTCGCGAACCTCATAATCATCAAAAGACACTATATCGATGGAATACGGCAACCGTAGGAAGTACCAGTAAAGTGTATTTTGCCCATAAGTTAACTGGCGTATGGTATTAGGACTCGTTATCAATTTGAGCTCGTTATTAACTCGAGCATATATAGCGAAATAGGTCGTTTCGCGATCAGACATATAGTCCTCATCCGACCAAGCCTTGTTCACACGCAGTCCCCAACCCTTCAGGTTGCGGATATCCACATGCGGATCTTCGCCTCCAGTTACTATGGTATCACGAATACCATTCCAGGCCACTGTGTCCGGATCGGTTTCGTCACGCTCTGCATCAACAGAATTGTTGTAATCATATTTCTGGAACGAATAACCATCGGGAATCTCAGTCGGACGCTCCACAACCTTGAACTGTGTCCCGACCAAGAGATCTCGGACCTCCACAGTATATCCCACCGGAATTTGGGAAATATTACCATACGTCGACGTTCTGAGACTGGCTGCTTTCTTTTGCTCATCCGTCAAATCTTCATAATTAGCAATATTACCTTCTATAGGCACAAATCTCTGCACAGATGCATCCCAAGCACAATAATACCCATTGGGATCTTTCACATGATAAATGTACATACTGGCGGGGGTATTGTCCAAATCCTTGTCAAATTCGGTGGCTAGGTACAGACGAAAAGCGAATGTAGTTGCATCCTCATCAGCAGTAATGGGGGTTGTACCATCCTCATGATACAGCATCTTTGTAAAAGTCAACGTTCGCAAAGCATCCGGATTGACATCATTCGAATAGGATACTTTTGGTCGGTTATCGGTAGTGTCAAAGGGGATTTCGAAATCTTTGCGTTCATCTGTGTCCGTTGAAGTACCCCCTATCTCTTCTCCATTGACACTCACCTTACTATACACCTGCGTGTTAACGCCGCATTCTATAATCTTATATTGCTTCGCATTTTCCGGGAGGCTGATCTCTGCGGTCTCTCCCGGTTTGAGGAAGAACACATGCTTGTATTCGATTCCATCAATAGTAACTTTCTGTTCATATTTAACCGGTGTAACAGTGTCCTTGTAATAGACGTAATTTTCAATCTCGGTTGACGAGTTGGGAGATTGATTCGTTAGGAATTGTTCTTTGTTATCCTCATCCATATAGATAATCTGATATGGAAATTCCGCCAACACGGACTCCGTTGTATCCACGCCTGAAAGCACCTTGGTTAATTGTACCGTTCCAGGCTTGACAGAAGCCAGGTTAAAACGCATATGAAGGTTGGACGCACCCGCACCACGCTCCATATAAAAGATGCGCATAGTGTGCGTCGTGTAATCCTTGAAGATAGTGCGGCCTTCTTCGAAATACTGATTCAGATATTCTACAACCTCTTCGTCAGTCGCTTCCGGATTGCGTCCACGATAGTTGTCCTCAAATATTTTGCGCAGGTTGGTACGTGCTCCATTAACCACTACTTCTCCAGTACTATAATTGACCGAACCGGCTAGAGCACTATGAATACCACCCAAGTCAATAATCAGCTCGCCATCGACGTAAAGCCAAAAGTCATCATCTCCGGTGAACTCATAAATAATATCGTGTCCCCAATCATCTAGACCGTTGGGAGGTTGCGTGAAGGACGCCTCCAGTTCCATGCCGAAATAATAATTCGGATTACTTACCAGGTACATCTGCTCATATTTCCGCGGGTCTTCATTGGGAAGTCCTGATAGTGTGGCATTATAAAGGTTTTGCTTATTGACCGAAGCGAATACTCCTGCCACCAAGTCATTATATGGCATAAACTGACCATGCTTGAGAGAATTTTTATTGTCTCCGTCCATGGTTCCGATTTCTTGATAGACCTTAAAATTACCTGTGGTCGTATCCAGGCTTGCAAAGTTCTGCGTGCTGTCATACTCAAAGTAGCCGCTTCCGCTATAGGTACTTGCAATGAACAGGTGGTTAACCTCCTGTGCTTTAGCGAACAACTCGCTCATAGATTTACCATTGCCATTCGTTGGATAACCATCATCGCCAAGATCTGTGGAAAGCAAGCCTGAAACCGTTGTTTGCACTGCACCGCCTGTATTACTGCCAAGAAAGGTATCTTGCTCATTATACGTGTTGCTGTTTTTTTTCGTAGAAAAATCAATCAGCTTCATGGTAATGCCATACTGATTGTTGTCAATTGTCGGCACTGTAGTCAAAGTATCATCCACGGGAATATCCTGCACAACTGCGAAGTAGAAGTCATCTGCTTCTTCCAATGGACAAGTGACTATTTTACCATTCTCAACCTTCAGTCCGGTATAGGAATAGTTTTCGGCATCCCATGCCACGATGGGTGAGTAATACTGACCGTTTTTTCTCCCTTCCATATTGATACCGATGGTATTGTCTGACAGGATCTGCCCTCCGGCCACCTGAGGCGCTATATATTTCTCTGAATACTGGTTATAGAGCTCATAGTAGTAATTGGGATCCGTTGTTCCCTCCCAATAATACTCCACAAAGTTCCAGAGCATAGAATTCAGCCTGGATCCCAGCCACTGGATAGAGTCACCGCTCTCGTAACAACGCACCAGTGTGCCATCATGATCTATCGCATAGAACTCATAGCGTTTCGTCGTATCGTTCCAGCTACGCGTGTAAACGATAATCCTGGAACCGTTCGTGATGCGGTCATCGGAGACTCCCACTTTGGTGGCAGAATAAGGCATAAAATAATCCGAAGTAAGTTCAGAAATCTCCACCAGATGCAGCCATTCGCTACCGGCATTGTTGCCAACATTAAAGCCATTCTCAGTGACTCCACTGTAGGTCAGTGTTGCTTTTTCGGTTTTTAGGCAGATTTCTCCCGAATGTGTTCCCGTCCCCGGGATGACCTGAATTTGGCAATCCACTGTCGGATTTGCAACTAATGAAAGTCCGGATTGATCCACCTTGAGATACCTTTGTCCGCCATCAATATAGGTAGTCAAATAGTACAGATCATCTTTTATCCAGTTGAATGTCCATAAGGTAATATCACTGTTATCAGGGACAAACAGCTTATCCGCATTATTATTCTTCTTAGCCATTACCGTAAGGGGTAGCGCTTCTAATGCATTCTCGCCTACAGCGGACGCCATCATTGCTTTTCCCAAGGTCCCGTCATTCCAATTCATTAGGCCGTAAGTTTTATCATCGAGACCATAGGGATCACTCGGCACAGGATCATACGACCAAATATACAACTTATTGTTTCCATCACCTGCAACGTTGTATGAACAAAAGCGCGTACCATTTGCGCCGCCCTGCATATTCCAATACCATGCACCGTTATTTAGGGTAAATTTCCCCTCTTTATCCACTGTTACTGTAAATGCAGTCTTATGCTCCTCATCGGTAAAGGACAGGCTGTTATCCCCTTCATTATAAACATATTGATAGTTGCCTTTGTCATCCACACAATACACATACACCTGTGCCGTCTGTCCCGGCACAAGTTCAAAGTAATACTTCGCCGCATTCTCCATATCTGGAAAAGACGTCGCGGGCTTTATCTTTTTTATACCTATTCTGCTGCCATCATCTTCAATATCCTTCGTCATGTAATAACCGGCATTATGACCTATATACAGTCCTTCGCTCCCCAACGCAATCAGTTCCTCTATGGTCGATAGCTTCTTCCATCCGATTGGTATTTCAGAAGGGCCCTGGACAATCGCATAGGCAGAAAAGCCCGTGGCTGCAAAAGATACACTGGTGCCTTTTGTCTTCGCCAAGATCTGCTGGACGCTCTCCTCGTCATCAGCAAAATGGAACACAGAAAATGCTTCTGTAGCATCCTCTGCGTCAAGTAGCTCGATCATCACCTGCACAGGGGTAAGAGGCTGTATTTCCTTGCCTTCATGATCCAGAATAGAGATATCAAAGACACGGGCATAAGCAAAGCCCCCCGCATCCAACGCCATGGCAGCACGAACAACGTAGCTGTCATACTCGTCTCCGTCAAGTTCTGCCACTCCCAGCGTTGCGTCCGCGGGAATCCCCGCATCTTCATCAAAGGTCACAGATATACGGTATGCTTCCCCGTCCGCCGTGATATATCGTGTTTCCAGTTTCCGTATGGTCGCTATGCCAAAGGTCGAAAAAGAATCCGTAGCAAAGGAGACACCAACAATGTCCCCATCCCTTGTCACGGTATCCACATCCTGAATGATCTCAGTGCCCTCATCACGAAGATGAATCACACAGATGTCTTCGTTCTCATTGAGGACAATAGGCGTTGCCAATTCCAGAGATACATGGATGCTTCCATCAGGCTCAAAAGATACACCTTCTGCATCCAGAAGCGTAAGATCGAACAGCGCAATCTCCGCCACTTCATACCAAGCAAGTATATCCTGAATCTCCTGGATCATCTCTTCCTTGTCGTCTACCGCGATGTCCTGGGCATGCAGAACAGTCCCCTCGGGGAGCAGGCCTGTGAGCACCGCAGTGAATCGTTCCGTAGTCACAGAGGGCAATTCAGTTTCGATAATAAGGTCAATGCATGCCTGCTCAATGTAGCCTTCAATATTCCCGTACTGTACCCTGTACCAGTTGGAAAGTCCCAAAAGACCATCGTAAGAGGACAAGAGCTTCACAGTCGCTCCCTTGGGTACTGTCGTGATCTTTTCGTTGAGCAGCAGTGTGTGGTACCGGTACAATCCAGCATCTGTCCGCACTCGTCCCATGAGCCCTGCAACATCCGTACTCTCGTTGAGCGACAAAATGGCGAATACGGAGAAGGAGGATGTGGTAAAGCTGATCCTTCCCTCTTCGTCCACGGTGGCACTTAGTGTCTCAATGCCGGTTTCTGACGCGGTTACCGCTGCACTAAGCTCCTCCCGCTCAAGCAATGACACGCTCTTTCCCATCTGCATTGCCTTCATCGGACGCTGCAGCGCTGGAGTGCCTGTAAAGTGCACAGCAAACACATCGGCGCCATTTTCAGGCGCTTCATCCGGAATCACAGTGACCGTAACCGGTCCTTCAGGCTCGTAGGCCACTCCGTCTACCAGTATCGTCAGATCAAATATCCCCAGGAGATCGGCGCTGTCCCCTGCCACTTGCAGTGCCTGCGCAGCATAGGTCATGTCATCGATCTGGGAAGCGACAAAGATAGCCTCCGGAGGAATATTTGCCTCCGGACCGTAGGAGACCGAAATCGCAAACGGAGCCCCCTGAACATCTACCGTAACGCGTGCTTCCTCTGTCGAATTGCTTTCTTCAATTAGCGGAGAACTATCGTCAAGATCTGACGGTGTTGCAATATGCTCCGCTATCGGCGCATCCTCATCTGACACATCCGAATCCTTATCTTCGGTTACTGTGACAGGTTCTACATTCGTCTCTGTGTCCGGAAGATCGGTCGCCGTTGCCATCTGTATGGGCGTGATAATGATCGAAAAGGGGCCCGGAAGTCCTGTTGCCTCCAGCCGGTGGAAACCAGGTGAAAGCGTTGCCCCGTCATCAAGATTGACTACAGCATTCTCCGTTTCGATAGATACCCTTGTCTCCTCATCGATCTCCAGAAAAAAGCTGTACACCGTCTCTGTCTGTGTGAATACGCCCTGATAGACTTCACCCAGCGTGAGCTGCCCAAGCACCGGGGTATTGGCCTGCACGGCAGCATATAAGCTTTCCACGTCTGCCATGACGGGAAGCAGAACGAACAGTACTGCAAGCAGCAGTGCCGTGATACGCTTCAGCATCGCCAATCCCCCTTTCTGTCCCAGATGCTACCTCCGGGATAATTCTATCTGACATGAGTTACAGCCACGGTAACGCGCATGAGAACACCCTGCGTATTTCGCAGGAACATTCCCATGCAGATTTTACCGGAAGAGCATACTGTACACAATAGTAAAACCATCAAAAAAGCATGATTTCACAAGAATTTCACGAAGTGAACCTGCCTATGAACAGTCTTCCAGAAAGCGACAAACCGGATTGCTTTCCTGTGTGCATTTTCCCGTTCTCGCTTGCCACATCTCGCATGGATGGATACAATGACTGCATCCAGTGACACGGAGGATGATGTCCATGCGTATATGCGATAATTGTCATGCTGTTTTCAGCGATCTTGAACTCCCTGTCGAATCAACCCATGCATTCCAAACTCCGGTCTGTCCGCGTTGTTTAAGCCGAAAAAGTCATCTCCCGTTTCCGGACGACATCTGCCTTTTGGCTGTGCTCAACGGTGTCAACGCCAGCATTGCCGAGGATCTGCTTTCTCAGGCAGAAATCCCATATAAGACCCGATCAGACTTTGCCTCCATCACCGGACAGTTCGGTGCTTCCGTGCGTTTTTTCACGACGTACGATCAGCTCTCTGCTGCGAACGAGTGCCTCCACGAGGTGTTCGATCAGCTCTTATAAGACTCTCCCGACCGTAGTCCTTTATGCCCGTTTTGGACAGGATACAGACGCACCTGCCCTAGCCCTGCCATCATTTCACGATATTCGTTTCCTTCCATTAGGTACGTCCATCGCATTCCATGGTTTGCCTCGTGAAAGCGCGATAACGCGCGATCGCTTCTGTTCAGGTGGATCGGTATGTTCCTGGTGCCCATTACACGCTATGGCTCTGTATCTGTGTCCACCCATTTGCCGGCCATGACGCATACGCAATGTGTCGACAGAGAGAGGTCCTGTTTGGTTTCTGTATTTCCCATGTACTCACACGAACAGCATATCATCCACAATGCGCCATGGGGATGTTTCGCGATAACAAACTGCAACTGCACCAGGAATCAGGTTTCAGCTCAATATACCGGCGCTTTTATACCAGACTTTAGTCTGTAATTACTGTTGTCTGGCCAGGGACAGCCTCATAGCAATCTGCTCACAGTGCTTCCGTTCATTTTACAATCGTTGCCGCGCAATGCTTTTCCCCGGTCTGTTCAGTCGTACTGCAGTCTGTACTTCTTATTGTCTGCTTAAACGTTTAAGTCTTATTGATACATGAAAGGCAGGAGACA
>JAFUZB010000116.1 GCA_017476845.1 Clostridia bacterium | reverse complement strand
GCAGCAAAGCGGTATACGCGCTCTGCGGCACCTTTAGTCCCTCAGGCAGGGAAGCTGTCTGAGGGGACCGGAAAGTAGTGATTAATAGTTGACTTCGTGCTCTGCCCAATAGGCGTCAAAGGCAGCGGCAACCTCTTCGCGGGTTTCGGAACCGTCGAGGTATTTTTGCATATTGGCCGCCAGGGAGCTTCTGTGGTCGCTGGGCAGGTAGGTGACAGCTTCGTCGGTCAGACCTGCGTCAATGTAGGTCTTCAGGCCCACGTTGAAGGGGTTGGACGGCGGGAGCTGGATGTTGGTGAAGGCGGTGACCATGCCGCCTTCATTGATCATGGCGTTCTGGCCTTCGTCGGTGAAGATGAGCCAGTTGAGGAACTTCTTGGCAGCTTCCTGCTGGGCCTCGGAGGCGTCGGCGGTGTCGACAACGATGAACTTGGTGGCCTGCGCAAGGAGCTTGCCCTGAGCGCCGGCATCCACGGGCATATGCATAATGGAGTATTCCTGTCCTTCGACGGCGAAGGGAGCCAGGTTCGGCCATGCCCAGGTGCCATTGATCCAGAAGGCAGCCTCGCCCTCGGCCAGGTAGGAAGCGTTCAGGTCATAGTCGGCAGAGAGGGGATCCTGCTTGTTGATGTTGTATTCCATGTACAGATCGAACATATCCATGCAGGCGTTGAAGACGGGATCGTCGATGAACTTGGCTTCGCCCGCGCGCACCTTCTCGATGAAGGCCTCAGCGCCGGCGATGGTGCCGTCCTGGATGCCGTAGAAGTACTGCACGAAGTGGGAGCCGATGGACCAGTCTTCCTGGTTGATGATGACCGGGTTCTCCATGCCGCCCTCGCGCAGCTGCTTGAGCAGGGCCTCGAAGTCGTCCTTGGTCTGATACTTGAGCGGATCGAAGGGCTCGCCGGTGATCTTTTCGATCGCGGTGACATTGGTCAGGTTAGCCTTGGCTTCGATGGTCAGCGGCATGCCATAGAGCACGTCGTTGATCACAGCGCCCATCTCGCGGCCGCCGATGGCAGCCCAGGGCTGATCGCTCAGATCGGCAATCTTGCCTTCCTTGGCAAGATCCTTGACGTTTGCGATATCCACGATGGAGATGGTGGGCGCATCGCCGGCGTTGTAGCGCTTGGCAAGCTCGTCTCCGGGGGAGCTGGTCTCGGTGACTTCGATGGTCACGTTGTAGGCGGCACCGAACAGATCGGCAGCGGCCTGCAGAGCGGCGGTGATCTCGGGCTTGGAGTTCATCATGGTGATGGCGGTCTTTTCTGCCATGGGCTCGCCGACTTCTTCGGCGGTTGCCGGGAGACAGAAGGCCATCATGAGCATGGCCAGCGCGAGGAGTGTGGACAACAGTTTCTTCATACGTGAAGTGCCCCTTCCTTAAAATAATGGATATAGGTAAAAATGATATGCAATTGTGCACTTGGCACTGCGGCGAATATAGCATATTGTCGGACGAAATGCAACAAAAAATGTCGGTATTTATATCAAAACCCACCGGACTAGACAAAATAGTGTTCATTTGTAAAGGGATTTGTAGACATAATCCTATTCCGGGGAGGCTTCATGTGGTTGCCTGCATGTAGAGACAGAAAAAGGCGGCATACGGGATGCCGCCAGTGTGACAGAGATCAGGGTTCCAGTGTCGGAAGATAGAAGGGAAAGGGCTCGTCACGGAGGGAAACCAGCTTTCCATCGCGGACAACCAGTCCTGCCGCCTGCAGGCTAGAGCGCCGACTCATGTGACTGTCCTTGGGTGCGCTATCCGAAGTGGGATGGACAAAGTAGAACATGCAGGCCGTATCTCCGAGGGGGAGCACATCGGCGTGGTGGGCACGGTTGCCGTCATCCTCACGGTTGCCCTTGCCTGCCATGAGGTTCTCCTCCTGCCTTGTCCAGTGGAGGAGATCGGGACTGTGGTAGACGGCCTGTCCGTCCCAGATATCGGCGATCATCCAGTAGCGGTCCCCGAGGAAGAAGACGTTCGGGCCTTCCTGTGACTGATCACAGGTGGCTTCTCCCCGGCTCTCCCAGGTATAGAGGTCGGGACTGTCCGCATAGAAGGTATGGCTGTCGTGGGCCTCGTCCTTATACCACATGCGAAAGCCCTGCTCTGTTTTGTGGACGCAGGCGTCAATGACACGGTCGCTGGAGAGGGGAAGCGTGGACACGTACTGCCAATCCCAGAGATTGGTGCTGGTATAGTGGAGAATGTGCCGCGGACCTCGCCAGGCATCCGGGACACCGGTGATATAGCTCACGTACATGTGGTAGCGGTTCTCATGCCAGAGAATCTCGGGTGCCCAGAAGGTGTTTCTGCCCTTCTCAATGGGTTCGAGGTTCAGTGTTCCGCGGTAGAGCCAGGTCTGGCCATGGTCATCCGACGAGGCGACGCCAAGATCGGTACCGTGCACCCAGGTGACGGCGTGGCAGGGCACATTGGCCCGGCGCTGCGTATAGACGATCCACCAGGTCTTCTCGTCACGATTGTAGATGACGGTGGGATCGGTGGGACCATCAAAGATGGGATCCCGAAAGAGCGGGGCAGGCGCGGTAGGATAGGTCATACATGCACTTCCTTTTCAGTGGTGAGATGGGGATGGTGACAGATGTGTGGGGAAGGGGCACGGGGCTACGATATCTGGCTGCTCACGTTCACTCAAAAGTATATCCTGCTCAAAGCATACAAGCTTATCTTTGATGGTTCTTTGCTTGTGCCTGGGCAATCGATTCCACGATATGTGCTAACAATCTCTCTGTTTCCTGCTTCTCTTTACGTAATTGCTCAACTTCGTTTTGAAGAAGCTCAAGTTGAGCACTCATTGTCTCAAGTTTCTCTTTCGTCTCGTGATCTATGTTGTCGATCTGCTTTTGCGTGATTCCACTGCGATTTTTCTTGCCAGGCGGGGCTTTCTGAATGATCTCTTTTGTGATTGGATCCACCCGACCGATATAGGTTCTCTTTGGCTTGCATTTTCCGCTTTCAGGATCGCGAACAGACTCAATGGAGTATGCATACATGGATCCGGAACGTTTGTCGGTTTGGTATACGGTCGAAGCCATATACTCGCCTCCTGATGATCATGTTTTGTACATTATGGTTCATATGCGATAGATGTCAATACATACGAAAATATATCGACTCTTGGCGTGGCCCTCCTAAATGGAGTTCGATGGAAGACACGAGTTGATACCGAGAAAAGATGTATGGTTGTTACATTAGTTGTCAATTTGCACGCCGCCATGAAAACGGACAGGATATGATGGAACTCGCTTGTTTGGAATATGTTTTGTTACTCCCTTCGTGAGCGATTTGACATTGCAGGATGAGGACCTTACAATTCCGAAATATCCGTTGAAAGTGTTTGTATAGCCCGAAGTGAGTGAAACGAAGCATGTGAGACTGAAGGTGGTTCTTAGTAGATTGCTGACATGTTCTTTGTACTGCGCAAGATCAACGTGGGTTCTGCATGGACTGCAACAAGGTAGATCTCTGGTTGTGCAGAAGACAAACATGCAGTCGAGACATATTGCGACTGGGAGTAGGTGAAAATGGAAATGATGAAGGAAACAGAAAGCAACTACTGCTTAAATCTTCCATTTGTGAAGTTTGATACAGCCTATCTGGAGTCTCTTCCTGATGAAGTTTTCTTTGCCAGACGATTCAAGTTCACCGTAGAGGACGAAGAACTTATGATGACAAATTCCGGTGTTGTGCACGGGAATCGGTTTTATAGGGCAAGTGTATTGGAGCCAATGCTGACCAAGTATGCTGCCATGACTAATCCAAAAGAAGGAGAACCTGGATCGAAAACAAACCCATTGGTGCGCTTTGGACAAGAGTATGTGTATGGCAGCCATGGGGACCTGGTGCGCTTTGTCAGAGAAAAAGGAAACTGATGTAAGTTTCGACAACCCCAGCAAAGAATGCGAGCAACTCCTTGATTTACATAGGTTTGAGCGCTGTTTACTTGTTGTGCCCAATCAGGACAAATTCGCTGGATTGGGCGCCCTTTGTCTTATCAAAGAGGAAGGCAGTAGGAGCAATTTGACATTGCATCATGCGGACCGTACAATACCGATAAATCAGCCGGGAAACGTTGGTTCGGCAAAAAGCGAGGATGAGAAAATGACAAAGATGGGTAAGTGCATTCTGATCTGGATGATGGTCTTCATGCTCTGCATGGTGTGGAGCAGTGCTGCTTTTGCGGAGAGCCATGTGATCAACCGCTTCAGCGAAGGGAAACCTGTGGATGCAGAGGGCATACTGGATGCAGACGCAGAGATCCTTGAGATCGTGCTCCCGCCGGCGGCAGGCAGTGATGCCTGCATTCTGCGCATGGGCGATGAGGTCTGGATGATCGATGGCTCCTTTGACATCCGGGTGCGAAACGGCGTGCTCCCGGTGCTGGAGGCGATGGGGATCGATCATATCAACACCGCTTTTGTCTCCCATCCCCACGATGACCATATGAAGGGTTTTGCAACGCTCCTGGAAAACGGGATCACTATCGACCGGATGATGATCGCCCTTCCCGAGGACATCAACTGGGTGAGCATTAATTCCACCCGGGTCATGCATGCCAACGGCGTCGACGTCGTGCAGATCCATGACGGGGACAGCTTCACCCTGGGCAGCGCGACGATAGACGTCATGCACCGGATCCGCGACAATTTCACCATGAATGACTTGAGCGCCATCTGCATGATCACCTATGGCGACCGCACCTATCTCACCACGGGGGATATCGAGAACCGCGCGCAGGCGGCTTTCATGGAGGAACACCCGGCGATGAGCCTTAAGGCCGACATGCTCAAGCATCCGCATCATGGGTATGCCCCGATCAGCCAGCCCTTGCTGGATGAAATTGATCCGGAGCTCATCTTTATCACCGGTGTGGGCGATGATATCCGCGACGCCACCGGGCTCCTTCAGAGCAGAAAGGTTTCGTATATCGTGACCTATCCGCGTCCCATCCGCATGCGCACGGACGGAAAGACCTGGCTGGTGGATGATACCGGCTGGAAGGTCGGCTGGTAAACCTAAACATGAAAGGCGGCTGCAGTTACTGCAGCCGCCGTCTTCGTATGTCTTTCAGTCGACCAGGGAAGCGAAGTAGAGAATATCGCAGATCTGGCGTGATTCCGGGAAGTTATGGATGCGGGCGAACTGGATTTCCTGTCCACGGCTGCCCCAGCCCAGGCGCGGGAAGAGGACGTTGGTAGAATTGCCGCCGTCCAGATTGTAGGCGAGGACAGCGTCAGGGAAGAGATCGGCGATATATTCCGCAAAGGTCTGCAGCGTCATGCCGCTGTGGCCGTCGGCCTTCTCGGCGTCGCACTCCACCAGCGCATACTGCAGGTGGCCCAGCTGCACAATCGCGACCCTGGGGTTACGGTAGTTATAGTAGAACTGGTCTTCCTTGTCCTCGTTGGTGCCCACGGTGCTCTCTTCCAGATTGGCGACAACACCGTTCTCAATGAGGGCAGGTCCGAAATTGATGACGTTGACGGGGCTCACGCCCTCGGGGAGGGCGCTGAAGGCAGCCTCAATCGAATCTTTGTCCGCTTTCTCAATGACGTGGAAATCGCCCTCAGAGTCGATG
>JAFUZB010000115.1 GCA_017476845.1 Clostridia bacterium | reverse complement strand
ATTGGATATTGTGGAGTCGGGCTCGACCCTTCGGGCCAACGGGCTGGAGGTACTCAGCGAAATCTGCCCGGTCTCCGCAAGACTTATATGCAACCGGGTGAGTCTGAAAACCAAGCGTGAGCGTGTACAGTGGCTCATTGACGGCATCAGCGACGGGCTGAAGGCAAAGGAGGAAGAAAGACAATGAGTGTGATGGTACCGATCCTGGAGTGTGCCGATACACGGGAGATCGCGGAGAGCCTGAGCGCACGCGAAAGCATGACCAACGACAAGGTGGCCGCGATTGTCAAGGATATCGTGGCCGACATTCGTAAAAGCGGCGATGAGGCCCTCTTTGAATACACCGAGCGCTTTGACGGCGTGAAGCTGAATGCGGAAAACGTCCTGGTCTCCCGCGAGGAGATTGAGAAGGCCTATGCCACCGCAAGCCGCGAGTGGGTCCTTGCCATGCAGGAGGCGGCGCGACGCATCCGGGAGTTCCACGAGAAGCAGAAGCAGAACACCTGGGTCAACTTTGAGAAGGGCATGGCCCTGGGCCAGAAGATCACCCCGCTTCGCAGCGCGGGCGTCTATGTGCCAGGCGGCACTGCAGCCTATCCCTCCTCGGTGCTCATGAATGTGATCCCCGCCAAGGTCGCCGGGGTGAAGGACATCGTCATGGTGACCCCGCCCGGGAAAAACGGCGGCGTGAGCTATCCGCTCGCCCTCGCCGCGGCCGACATTGCCGGCGTGGACCGGATCTACAAGGTAGGCGGCGCGCAGGCCGTTGCGGCCCTGGCCTTTGGAACAGAGAGCATTCCGCGCGTGGACAAGATCACGGGCCCCGGGAACATCTACGTGGCCATGGCCAAGCGGGAAGTGTTTGGCTATGTGGGCATTGACATGGTTGCAGGTCCAAGCGAAGTCCTGGTTGTGGCCGATGCCTCTGCCAACCCGGCCTATGTGGCGGCCGATCTCCTCTCCCAAGCAGAGCATGATCCCATGGCGGCCGCGATCCTGGTAACCGACAGCAGTGAAATCGCGCAGCAGGTGCAGGCAGAGCTTGCAAGGCAGACCGACCTTCTCCCCAGGCGCGATGTGATCGAGAAGAGCCTTTCGACCTACGGCACCATCGTGGTGTGCAACAGCCTCACGGCCTGCGCAGAGGTGGTCAACGGGATTGCCCCCGAACACTGCGAGCTCTACGTCGCCGATCCCTACAGCCTGCTTCCCTACATCGAGAATGCCGGCGCCATCTTCCTGGGCGCCTATTCCCCCGAGCCCCTTGGGGACTACATGGCAGGCCCGAACCATGTCCTGCCCACCAGCGGCACGGCGCGCTTCTTCTCGCCCCTTTCCGTGGATGACTTTGTCAAGAAGTCTTCCATCATCTGCGCGGGGAGAGAGGCGCTGGAGGAGGTGTGTGACCAGGTGATGCTGCTTGCGCACTCCGAGGGACTGGACGCACACGCAAACGCGGTGGCCATGCGCTTTGGCAAGGAGATTCGCGGCTGATGGAGAAAAGACAGGCAACGGTTGAGCGCAAGACGCGCGAGACCGAGATCAATCTTACCCTGACATTGGACGGGTCAGGGAAAACCGACATTGCAACGGGCATTGGCTTTTTTGACCACATGCTGGACGCGATGTGCCGTTTCGGACAACTGGATCTGACGCTTCGGTGCAAGGGAGACCTGGAGGTGGACAGCCACCACACCGTGGAGGACGTAGGGATCTGTCTTGCCCGGGCGCTCAAGGAGGCCCTGGGGTCCCGCGAGGGTATCCGGCGCACGGCCAGTGCCTTCATGCCGATGGATGAGGCACTCGCCTTTGCCGCGCTGGACATCTCCGGCCGCCCCTACCTGGCCTTCACGGCAGCGTTTCTCGGGGAGAAGTGCGGACAGATGGATACCCAGCTGTGCGAGGAGTTCTTCCGCGCACTGACCGGGGCGGGGCTCACGTTGCACCTGAAGGTGCTGGAGGGTCGCAACGACCATCACAAGATGGAGGCCCTCTTCAAGGCGTTCGGTCTTGCCCTGCGGGACAGCGCAGCGTATGATGCGCGGATTGAGGGTGTGCTTTCCACCAAGGGCGCACTGGACTGAAGGAGGGGGAGAAATGCATCTCTATCCTGCCATTGATCTTATGGGCGGAAAGGCAGTCCGGCTCAGGCAGGGCAAGCGCGACGATGTCACCGTCTTCGGCGACCCGGTGGAGCTTGCGAAGAAGTGGGCGGACCAGGGCGCAACCTATCTCCATGTGGTGGACCTGGATGCGGCCTTTGACGGCTCCACGAAGGAATTGCCGCTATTGGAAAAGATCGCATCGGTGTTCCCGGGGGAAGTCGAGCTTGGCGGCGGTCTTCGGAGCACAGCGGATGTCAGGCGGCGCATGGAGATCGGGATCGCGATCTGCATTATCGGAAGCGCGGCCTGCGAGCATCCGGAGATGGTCGAGGAGAGCTGCCGGGAATTCCCCGGGCGCATTGTCGTCGGCATTGATGCCAAAAACGGCATGGCGGCGGTGCACGGCTGGGTGGATGTCACACAAAAGCGCGCGACCGACCTGGCCCTTGAAATGAAGGGATACGGCGTGGAGCGCATCATCTATACCGATGTTGCGCGCGACGGCATGATGCAGGGCCCCAACCTCCAGGAGGTACGCCGCATGGTGGAGGATACGGGCATGCAGATCACGGGCAGCGGCGGCGTGAGTCGGCTCTCTGACGTGATCGACCTCATGCATGCCGGATGCGAGGGCGCGATCCTTGGACGTGCGCTCTATGAGGGCGCCATCGATCTCAAGGAAGCGCTGGAGAGGACAGGAGGAAGAGGACAGTGAATCTTTCGGAAATCCGCTTTGACGAGAAGGGCCTGGTCCCGGCTATCGCACAGGATGCGGAGACCGGCGAGGTGCTCATGCTCGCCTATATGAATGAAGAATCCCTGAAGCTCACCCTGGAGACAGGCTATGCGACCTACTTTAGCCGCTCCAGGCAGCAGCTGTGGAAGAAGGGCGAGACATCCGGACATACGCAGCAGGTGCTCTCCCTGCACTATGACTGCGATGGCGATGCCATTCTTCTCAAGGTCATCCAGACCGGGAATGCTTGCCACACCGGTGCGCACAGCTGCTTTTT
>JAFUZB010000114.1 GCA_017476845.1 Clostridia bacterium | reverse complement strand
CTGCATCCTGCGCCATGAATCCATATAGACTTTTTCGAACATGAATTCTCTCAGTCCGTCCATGGCGCTTTGAATCATCGGAGACATGGAAATACTGGTTTTGCCCTGGGAAGAGTCAATCAGATCGGACACCATCGTGCCAATCCGCTCAGAGTGTGTTTTTCCGAGAATGCGCAGACAATCAGCGGGAAGCTCAAATTCCTTAAGGACACCGCCACGGATCGCGTCATCAAGATCATGATTCAGATAGGCAATCCGGTCGGCATACCGCACGCACCAACCCTCAAGCGTGGATGGCGTTTCTTTTCCGGAATGACAAAGGATGCCGTTTCGGACTTCTGCAGTCAGATTCAGGCCTTGACCATTGTGCTCCAGCACATCCACCACGCGAAGAGACTGCTCATTATGCCGGAATCCTTCCGGCATAACAGCATTGAGTGAGCTTTCCCCAATATGTCCAAAGGGGGTATGTCCAAGGTCGTGTCCGAGTGCAATGGCTTCAGTCAGGTCTTCATTCAGATGAAGTCCGCGTGCAAGGGTGCGGGCAACCTGCATGACTTCGAGCGTATGAGTCAGGCGGGTTCTGTAGTGGTCTCCTTCAGGGGCAAGAAAAACCTGTGTTTTTCCTTCGAGGCGGCGGAACGCTTTGCAATGAATGATGCGGTCGCGGTCACGCTGAAAACAGGTTCGGATGCTGTCCTCTTCGCCCGGATGAAGTCTTCCCTGGGTTTGATCTGCAAAGGAGGCAAGAGGGGAAAGAAACTGATGTTCCCGCGCCTGGACTTCCTCGCGAAGACTCATAAAAAAACACCACCTTAGAGTGAAATCTAAGGTGTATATACTCCGCGTATTGCATAAAATCCTTCTTTTGGCCGTGCGGCGTTTTGCCGGAGGGGGAAAAAGCATAAAAAAAGCGGGCATCCGCCCGCCTGGAAGAATTATGAAAGCATCGCTGCGCCGATAATGCCTGCATCAGCACCGAGCCGTGCAAGTTCAATATGCGCATAGGGAAGTTCTTTATAAAGAATATACTTCGGGACTTCTGCGCGCACGGCATCAAGAAGGAATGCGCCGGATTTTGCCACACCGCCGCCGAGTACGATCACTTCGGGGTCGAGAATGTTGATGACATTGGCAATGGTCTGACCGAGCGCTTTGATAAAGCGGCGGAAGACTTTGACAGCAGTGGGATCACCTTCACGGGCTGCATCGATGACGTGGCGTGCTGTCAGCTTCTTCAGGTCACCTTCGCAGGAATCCATCAGCATGCTTTCGGGATGACGCCCGAGCAGTTCTCTTGCCATACGAATGATGGCTGTTGCAGAACAATAACGCTCGACACAGCCGTGATTGCCGCATGTGCACGGTTCACCGTCAAGCTCAAGGATGCTGTGTCCCAGTTCGCTGCCCACTCCGTGCGCTCCGCTCCATACACGGCCTCCGAGAATAATGCCCGACCCAATGCCGGTACCG
Source organism: Clostridia bacterium (assembly GCA_017476845.1). Taxonomy (GTDB): domain Bacteria; phylum Bacillota; class Clostridia; order Christensenellales; family Aristaeellaceae; genus UBA2943. The sequence goes on along the minus strand of JAFUZB010000114.1, from coordinate 1,455 downwards.
ATGGTGATGAAAACGGAAGAGGAGGAACCAGCACTCACACCGGCAACGCTTTCTGCGAGCCCCGCAACGGTAGCATCATTATCGACAAACACAGGCTTGTCGATATATTTTCTGAACTCTTCACGGAACGGGACATGCTTCCATCCAAGGTTTGTGCAGTAGATGACAGCACCGGTCTTCTGGTCTGCTACGCCTGGAACACCAGCGCCGATGGAGGCGATGTCCAGAAGGGAGTAGCCGCCTTTTTTGACCATGTCAAGTGCACATTCAGCCATCTGGCGTACCTGCTCTGAGAAAGGAAGGGATGTGTTGGTTACAACTTCACCGCGCTCAAGAATATGGCCTTTCTCGTCGACAATCCCCATTTGAATACCGGTGCCTCCGATATCCAATCCGATGCGATACATAATGAAACCTTCTTTCAGATATATTTATGATGAACTATGATTACCGTGCGGGGTGCAGTGTGCGCATGCGCCTGTCCAGCTCATGCGGCGCACTGTAGCCAATGCTTTTCAGAGAATAATTTCTTGCGGCGACTTCCACAATGATGGCAAGATTTCGTCCGGGACGAACCGGGGTAATCAGCAGGGGAAGTTCCACATCAAGAATCTTGATATGCTCATCTTCCATGCCGAGCCGCACATATTCTTTTGTCTCGACCCATTTCTCCAGGTGAATGACAAGGTCAATCCGCTTGGAAAGCGCGACAGCACTGACACCATACATTGCGCGAATGTCGATAATGCCGATCCCTCTGATTTCCATGAAGTTGCGGATCATGGCAGGACACTGTCCGACCAGTGTGTCGTCCGCAACGCGGCAGACCTCGACAACATCATCTGCGATCAGCACATGACCGCGTTTGATCAATTCCAGCGCGGTCTCGCTTTTGCCTACGCCGGATTCTCCAGTGATGAGAACACCGACACCGTATACATCCACCAGTACAGCATGCCGGGTTACGCGTGGAGCCAGGGCGTGGGTCAGGTACTGCACGCAGTCAAATGAAAACTTGGTGGTGATTTCCTGCGTGAGGTAAACAGCGATGTCATGCTCCCTGGCCGCATCAAGAAAATCCTTGGGCGGTTCCATGCCTCTGCAGCAGATAACGCAGGGCATCTTATAGGAGAAATACTGGGAGTACATGGCAACACGCTGCTGCGGATCCATGGAGTAGAGATAACTCATTTCCACTTTGCCTATCACCTGAGGACGCTCATACGCAAAGTACTCATAGAAACCACAGAACTGCATGCCTGGACGGTTGAAGTCAGCACTGTGAATGTCCCAGGCTTCCACAGAGGAGGGGGACAGGAGGGTGAGACCGAGTGTGGATGCGAAATCTTCTGCCTGTATCATAATAGCATCCTTTCAGATCAGAAGTAGCTGGGAAAATGGTCCAGAAGGTAATGCGCGATACCGTCGTTTTCATTGCTTGGGCACACATCATCT
>JAFUZB010000113.1 GCA_017476845.1 Clostridia bacterium | reverse complement strand
GAATTCGCAAGTCACGCTCTCTTGCTTCGCATCAGCTGGAGCTGGACAGGAAAGGCAACTAACACTTCAGATATATCAGGGAGGATATTATGGCACAGATCAGTCTGCAACACCTCGATAAGATCTATGACAATCATGTGCAGGCCGTCTTTGATTTTAATCTGGAGGTCAAGGATGGGGAGCTTATTGTTCTCGTGGGTCCATCCGGATGCGGTAAATCGACCACCTTGCGCATGATCGCCGGTCTGGAAGATATTTCTTCAGGAAAGCTTCTCCTTGACGGGAAGGACATCACACAAACACCTGCTAAGGACAGAGATATGGCCATGGTCTTTCAGAACTATGCCCTTTATGGACATATGACCATCTATGAGAATATGGCCTTCTCACTTACGCTACGCAAGGAAGATCCCAACGTGATCCATCGGAAAGTTCTTGCCGCTGCGGAAATTCTTGGTCTTACCGATCAATTGAACAAGAAACCCAAACAGCTTTCCGGTGGCCAACGTCAGCGCGTCGCCATGGGACGTGCGATTGTTCGCAATCCCAAAGTGTTTCTCTTTGACGAACCGCTTTCCAATCTTGACGCAAAGCTTCGTGGAGCAACGCGCAGAGAAATCCTTCTGCTTCATAAGAGACTCAATGCCACCATGCTTTATGTTACGCACGACCAGACAGAAGCATTGACACTTGCAGATCGCATTGTCTGCATGTCTATGGGGCATGTTCAGCAAGTGGGAACACCGCTGGAATTATACGATAAACCTGCTAACCTCTTTGTTGCCAGCTTTATCGGTCTGCCTCCTATGAATTTCTTTGATTGCCGCATCAATGGTGATATGCTGATCAGTGATAGTTTTAGTCTGTCTCTGTCTCCCGAGGAAGCTAATCTGCTTGCTCCGTATCACGGTAAAGATATTGTGCTTGGGGTGCGTCCGGAAGACACTTCGCTGGGTGACGATGTTGACGTGAAGGTTTTTTCGAACGAAAATCTCGGCATGAATACACTTGTGCACGGCCATATTCTTCACGAGGGAAAGAGTTCCGTGCCGATCACGTGTAAGCTACGCGGTTGGTGTGATTATAAGCAGGATGACACAATCCGGATTTCGTTTGCGAAGCGCCATTTCTTTGATAAGGCATCCGGCAATGCCATCCGTCGGGAGGAGGGTAGTCATGAGTAATATCAAGCAGAAAAAAGGATTTCATGAATATCTCCGCAGAATGATCGTTTCACTCAAGCGCAAACCGCAGACATTTGCAATGATTCTGCTTGTTGTGGCTTTTCTGGTGTACAGTCTGAACCTTACACACATATCAGACAGTACGGCAAAGATACAAGGCCGTGGGATGGGATTCAGCGGCTTTGTGACTATGCTTTTTTCACTGCTTTCCTTCGTTTGTTTTCTTAACGCTTTTCCACACAGAAAAAAGCCCAATATCCTCATGCTGGTCCTGTTTTTTCTCATGATGGGCTGCATCATTTACTGCGATTACTTCTATTCTCAGTGCATTGTACGTGCTATTACCCGCGCAGATCATCCGATTATAGTTGATCAAAGTACACAATACATCAATCAGGCTAAGGGGATTCTCCAGACACATATTATTCTTGTCGCATTGTCCGCCATCTTTACCCTGCTCACACCTATCTTTGGCAAGCTTCTCCGTCGCATTGATACCTCACTTCCGATCGAAGAGACGCAGAATATGGAAGCCATCGAATTGACAGAATCATAATCCTATGGCTGCAAAACGTGATCATGACAACAAAACGGCAAAGGATACGGATATCTCAGCAAATTACTATGAACTGCACACCGATGCCGTTTCCAATCTCGTAGAAGCCACCAAAGAGAATACCCCAAGGTATACGAGTGAAGAGCTCGAAAAATATACCAAGCACCACAAGTTTTCACTGCCGATGTGGCTTAAGGTTTGTCTGGCAAAATGGTGGGGATACGGTGCGATCTGTTTCTTTGTCTTCTGGGGGCTGGGAATATATCTTCCTTCACAACTGGACATCATCTTTGTTGCCGGTATCATCATCGGGATGGCAACCAATCTCGTCCTCAATCATTTCATCCGTGGATTTGAGAAAGAGAAAAATGAAAACCAAAAAAGGATGATGGTACATGTTCCCGGTGTTCCCGGTTTTTTGCTGGATATTCTCTATGGTTTTCTCCTGATCTTTCTTGTGGTTTCTGTCTATGGTGTACTGCAACTCATCTTGGGTTTCACATTCGGAGTTGAACCGATACTGTTTGGTCTCATCACATTGGGTGTAGATGCTTTCTGCCTGTTTGTGAAAAACTATTTGATGGAAATCCGCAACAGATTTCATCATGCGTAATCCTATACAAACTTCATCTTAAGGAGCTGTTGTGTATGGCATATCTTTCACTGAAAAATATCAATAAGATTTATCCCAATGGATTTCATGCCGTGCATGACTTTAATCTTGAAGCAGAAAAAGGCGAATTCATTGTTTTTGTCGGCCCCTCCGGATGCGGAAAATCGACTACCCTGCGTATGATCGCCGGACTTGAGGACATCAGCAAAGGGGAATTCTATATTAATGGCAATCTCGCGAATCAATGGGGCCCTCGTGAGCGCGAGATCGCTATGGTATTTCAAAGCTACGCACTTTATCCGCAGATGACGGTTTATGATAACCTCGCTTTTGGCCTTTCGTTGCAGGGCATTGATGAGGATGTCATTGATGAGCGTGTGCAGAAGACGGCGAAGATTCTTGGCCTCACAGATTATCTAGACAGATTGCCCCGCGCACTTTCCGGCGGTCAGCGTCAGCGCGTTGCTGTAGGTCGCTCGATCATCCGTAAGGTTGGCATCTTCCTGATGGATGAACCGCTTTCCAACCTGGATGCAAAGCAGCGTGTGACCATGCGTTCCGAGATTACGCAGATTCACAGAGAGACTGGCGCTACCACCATCTATGTCACGCATGATCAGACCGAGGCCATGACAATGGCTGACCGTATCGTTGTCATGAAGGCAGGATATGTGCAGCAGATCGGTACACCACGTGAGGTGTACTTCAACCCAAAGAATGTCTTTGTGGCAGGCTTTATCGGTGAGCCCCCAATGAATTTCATTCACGCACACGTTGAATTTGGTGCTATTCGAATTGCTAATCAGGTCATCCAGCTCTCTGAACTGCCGGGACGTGATCTTTCCTCGTATGAAGGAAAGGATATCATTCTGGGATTCAGACCTGAAGCCATTATTCCCGGTGAAAGGGAAAATGGATATGCACTTTCTGGTACAGTAGAACTCACCGAAATGCTCGGAGACAATGCCAATGTATACCTTACCATGGGTGGAAAACAGACGATACTGAAAGTTGAACCTTACGATATTCCTGCACTGGATACGCAGTTTACTTTCACTGTACCGTATGAATCGGTCTACCTGTTTGATGCTGAGACCGAGAATGTCATCGAAGCATAAAAAGGACTGCGGGCATCTGTGCCCGCAGATTTTCGATTGAGGAGGATGCGAACGTGAACGCTGCAAACGAATATATCCAAAACTTTATCACGAATTACCACGATTACAAAGAAAGCTGGAACTACGAGGATGGCTGTGTCCTCATGGGGGCAATCTGTCTCTACGAGGCAACCGGGGATCCCATGTACAGAACCTTTGTCCTGGAATACCTGAATCGGCGTGTACAGCCTGATGGTAGTATTCCTAGCTTTTCGATAAAGCAATACAGTATTGACAATATCAATCCCGGAAAAGCCTTATTCTTTGGACGGGATGAAACCGGCGATACTCGTTATGAAAAAGCGATTCAATTTCATATGCAGCGTTTATCTCAGCATCCGCGATGCAAGTGCGGAAACTTTTGGCACAAGGAAATCTATCCCTGGCAGGTGTGGCTTGACGGCCTGTATATGGCGCAGCCTTTCTATATGGCTTATGAACGTGATTATGATGCCTATGGCCATGTACAGGATATCACCTCTCAGTTCTGCAATGTCAGGAAATACCTCTATAATGAGGAGAAAAAACTATACTACCATGGATTTGATGAAAGCCGGACTCAACCTTGGTGCAACAGAGAAACCGGACTTTCCCCCAATTTCTGGCTTCGTGCTATGGGCTGGTATCTGATGGCCCTCGTAGATTGTATCGAACTGTGTGACGAACAGCTCTATGAACATCGTCGTGCACTCGTGGATTTACTTAGAGAGGCGATTCTCGGTCTTCTCCCATATCGGGATCCTCAAACAGGACTTTTCTATCAAGTGATTGATCGCAGCGATATCGAAAGCAATTATATTGAAACCTCTGGATCAGCGATGGTTGCCTGCAGCATCCTCAAGGGAGTGCGCCTTGGCGTTCTTGCAGACAAATATGCATCCATCGGGGACGAAATGATGCAATCCATTCTTTCCAACAAGTTACGTAAGGAGGATGGCGTTTGGCATCTTTGTGATATTTGCCGTGTTGCAGGTCTTGGACCGGGGGAGAAACGTGACGGAAGCATCGCCTATTATCTCTCTGAGGAGATCTGCGCAGATGACAGTAAGGGCGTAGGTCCTTTCATGATGGCCTACGCTGAATGGCTTCGTCTGAAAGGAGTAAAGGCATGAGTGCGCCAGTTCGGTTCACGATAGACAGCGGGAGATATGACCCGCCTGGTAAAGCCTAGCCAGCAGCCAGTACTGGCACGTTGGGTCCCACCCGCAAGGGACAGACCGCAGGTGTTTAATTCGGGACTTAAAGCAGACGTGTCAGGAGCAAGAGAGCCGCAATGCTGCCCTCATCTTCGGGGGGTGTGTGAAGTGATTGAGCCTCGTTAATACAACATGCGGAAGCCAATGTCCTTCATGCGACAGTAGGCAGCAAGAAGCAACCGAAAAGGGCAGCCCGGACAAGAGACGGAGCACTGCACCGGATAGGCAAGGTTGCGGAGATTCCGCCGGGGTCTTAGAGCGTGGCGAGCTTGCACAAGGAGATCGTGGATACCTGGGAGATCCGCCCGCTCCGACAAGGAAAGGCGTGTACAAGCCGTAGAAAAGTGAGGCACGCCCGCATGCGGGTTGGAAGTCGGTTGAGCCGTAGTAGCGATGAAACGAGTAACGATCGTGGAGCGAAGGGCGAACGAAGAGTCGTCTATCAAAGGGACACATTTGGAGACACAAGAGGTTACGAACAGATGTCAACAATAACGGAGATAGTAAGTTCAGCGTCAAGGAAATACGCAAAAGTAGAGAACGTAATGAGATGCGTCTCAGTGACATCTCTGAAGAACGCTCATAACACGCAGGACGGCAAGAAAGCCAAAGGCGTGGACAAGGTGACCAAGGACGAATACGAGGCGAACTTGGATGAGAACCTGGCAAACCTGATAGAGCGAATGAAGAGTTTCTCCTACCACCCACAGCCTGTAAGGCGAGTCTACATACCGAAGGCAAATGGGAAATTAAGGCCGCTGGGCATCCCGAGCTACGAAGACAAGCTGGTGCAGGACGTCATGTCGCAAGTACTGATAGGGGTATATGAGCCCAGATTTCTGGATTGCTCATATGGCTTCAGGCCAGGTCGAAGCTGTCATGATGTTGTGAAGATCATTGACAACACAGTCATGAACGAGAGGGTTAACTACATACTGGAAGCGGACATTAAGGGCTTCTTCGACAATGTTGACCACGAGTGGTTGATGAAGTTTCTGGAACACGATATCTCAGACCAGAACTTCCTGAGGTACATCAAGCGCTTCCTCAAGGCGGGAATCATGGAACAAGGTAAGCTTCAGGCAAGCGACAGAGGCACGCCCCAGGGCGGGTTATTCCGATATCAGCATAACCCGCCTTATGCCGACATAATCGTTATGCCGATTTGTGCATGAAAATGTAGATGTGAAGCGGATTACGCCTTCCACAACTCGGTATAATGTCAAGCGAGATCATTCAAGAATGACAGCAGGTCATTATCGTCATTCCAATCTGGAAAATCGACATCCTCTATTATTCTTGGGGTCAGCTTTTCAATTGCTTTGCGCTTGGCTTCCTGATCTGCACGTGCATAACGCATTGTTGTTTCAATGTTCGCATGTCCAAGAAAATCTCTGATATAAACGATATTCACTCCCGCAGCCAGCATATGCATGGCTTTGCTATGACGGAACATATGTGGATGTACATGCTCTGGAAAAGCAGAATCCATCTCGTGCAGTTTCCATGCATACTTATCGATAATATATTGAAGCCCGTCCGTTTTCATCTGAAAGTTGTTTTTGTTTGGTACAAGATACTGACTTGCAACGTGATTGACTTTGCTACAGCTGCGCTTTTGTTTATACACGTTCAGCAGATTCGCAAGCTCATTGCTGATTGGAACATTTCTCCATTTGCTGCCCTTACCATATAACTTGATATAAGGATTGTCACTTTGAAGATAGAGGTGTTCAATCTTGATGCCGCATAATTCAGAAGCTCGTGCACCTGTATCATATAGAGTTGTCAGTGCCACACGGTGCCGAAGTCCACTGGCAGTAGATACATCCGGGAGGTTGATCAGTGATGCCATTTGTTCTGGAGTGAGAAATCCTACTTCTGGAATCGAAGTTTTTGCTGGCTTTATTGCCATAATGTGGTGAAGCTGCTCACCACATTCTAAGGCTTCATATTGTGCATACTCGCAAAATGACTTGATTGCTGCCAATCGCAGATTGGCCGTCGCGGGACTGCAGCCGCCTTGCTGAATCCACAGTATAAACTCTGAAATCAGCTCCCTCGTGAACTGATGAATGGTGAAGCTGCGTAAGGAAAGGTGCTTCTCTTCAACCAGAAACTTAACAAACTGCTTGAATGTGTCTCTGTACGTAAGAACGGTATTTGCTGACAGATGACGCTGGTTTGGAAGGTATTCCGTAAGAAACCGTGAAAGCAGCACCGAGAACAATGGAAGATTACTATTCAATGTCATCGAGATTCACCTCTGCAATCATGTTGGGAAAGCTCGCTTTCATCTTGTCGCGAATTGCGGGGTACAACTCCATGGTGAGTTTCAAATAGTAAGCTGTTTCATTAAAAGTTTCATGGCCAAGCATGGTTCTCATGTATTCCACATAGGACAGTAATTCCTTGCCTTCATCAATCCATTTCTTCAGCAGATTCACACAGAAGGTGTGTCTGAAATCATGAATTCTCGGTCCTTTCCCGGTATGAGGGATATTTGCCTTTTCCAGGTATCTCCGGAAGTTATGGTAAAGATTCTGTAAAGTATGTGCACGGCCTGGGTATTGCATGAAGAAAAACTCATCATCCGGTGAATCATTATGAATCCGTTCCTTTATGACACGACAGCATTCGGCTAAATCACGACGGATAGGAACATTCCTGTCTTTGTGATTTTTGCTTCCATGAACCGTGATATAGGCGTCTTCGATATGAACATCGCAGATCCTTGCCAGTCGGAGTTCTGAAACTCTCATGCCGCTTGTATACAGGATTCTGAAAAACACCGGCATAATAAGATTTCGATATGGTGCAGAAGGAGCACTTTGACTTTTATCCACCACAGCAAAGAATCTGTGCAGTTCATCCCGTGTATAGATATGCGCCTCATATTTAGGACCGTGCCGAGTCATATACAGAGGCGGAACATACGCATGAACGCCGCAATTTGTCAGGTGTCGTGCGAAAACACGCATCACTGTGATTCTGTTATTCTGGTTTGCAATGGTTTCATAACTTCGCTTTTTGCACCATTCTTCTACCAGGGTTTTAGTCAATGTGCGTTCCGTAAGATGGTGATCAATCAGGAATGTATCAATTCGTTTGAGCATAAGCTGCTCACGATGATATTTGAATCCGAGACTTTGTTTGGTTTCGATGAGGTTGACTATGTCGGCAGCAAATACGCTTTTGTAATCAGGATGTAGTTGTAATAGCATAGTCCCACTCCCCACTGTCAAGAAGGCATTCCCGGAGATTCTCGATATCTGTCTTCAGATATACAGCTGTGACATCGACATCGCTATGTCCGAGAATATCACGTATTGTCTCTATGGGAACATTTTCTTCAAGCAGAACCGAGCCAGCGGTGTGCCGCATGGAATGGAATCCACAGTGTCTATTTTTATCTTTTTTGATACCTGCCTTTTGCATGTAAAAGGTGATTCGTCCCGTCAGATGATCGTTATCGCTGAAGCCTGAAAATGGAGGAACGTGTTTGATGAATACGAGATCTGTACTGGATACTGTCGGACGCCCATTCTTGATGTAGTCTATGACCGCCCACCCCACCGCACGGGGCAATGGTAAAGTCACAGGTTTATGCGTTTTATGCTGAACAAATTGCAGTTGATTCTGAGACCAGTCAAAGTTCGAAAAACGCAATTGCTTTATGTCGCCTACTCTGATTCCCAGGACAACTGCAAGTAAAATCATTGCATAGTCTCGTTTTCCAGTAGGCCCAGTTCTGTCGATTGCTGAAAGCAGCTTCTTGATTTCCTCAGGTTTCCATACAGATGGTATCGTTGCGGTCTTTGAGATATGAGGCATGGATATTTGGGCTGCTATATCATCTTTCAAAATTCCGCATGTGTTCAAGTATCGTAGAAAATAGCGGACGCCACAAAGCTTTTGCTCAACTGTTTTGAAACTATACTTTCCTAATGTATTGACATATGCAGTGCACAGTAAGTAGTCGAGCATTTCCAGTGACTGCAGTCCTTTCTGGGCAAGAAAGTCAAGAAACTCAAGCGTAATAGAAACATAGTGATCCTTTGTACATTTGGATAAAGGTGACAACTCAATGTATTTTGTAAACTGCTGAAAAATAGTATTCAGGGTGGGAGGCAATACGATTGGATTCTTGGAAGCATAACACCTGTTAAGCAAAACTCCATGTAGCTGATAATCCTCAAGCATGTGAATGATTCGAAGCATCTGCACCTTTTGTTGGGATAAAGTGCCATCATTGTACTTGGTTACAATGCCAAAACGTTTTTCGAGATACGCCATTCCCCGTTCCATGGAGAATAATGTTGAATTGTACGTCTCCTGGAGAAACTCACTGAGCTTCTTCCATTCACGTTGATAAGTTGTGATGCTGATTTCCGAATAATGATATTGTTTCATCAGGACAAGCAAACCGTCGATGATCTGATCAAGAGGCTTCATAAGATCACCTTCTTTCTGTCTCCAGTATACGCTTTCCTGGATGAAATAACAGTCTGATATTTTCTTGTGCGTAGGAGTATAATGGTTATATGAGCATTGTTATGACGAGTACAAAATCAGACACTCCTGCAAATGCTTGCTGTTCATGCACAAATCGGCATAACGATTATGTCGGCATAAGGCGGGCTGATTTCTCCCGTGCTAGCGAACGTTTACCTGCACTATGTACTAGATCTATGGTTCGAGAAAGCGGTCAAACCGCAACTTGTAGGAAAGAGTTGGTACGTGAGGTATGCTGACGATTTTCTGATCATGTTTGAGCGGGAAGACGATGCAAACGCAGTCATGGCCAATATCCCTGCGCGACTGGGCAAGTTTGGGCTAGAAGTAGCAATCGAAAAGACGAGGGTCTTTCCCTTCGGCCGTAATGATTGCAACAAGAATAGCTTCGACTTCCTGGGATTTACGTTCTATGAAGCCAAGACAAGGAAAGGTGCCTTTCGAGTGGGCATCCGAACCTGTGAGAAGAAGCTAAAGCAGAAAAGGCAGGCAATCTCGCAATGGCTGTGGGATCATATGCACGCAGATGGGGAGTGGCTTATGAAGCGACTTGCTCAAAAGCTGGCAGGGCACTGTCAATACTATAGCGTTAGTGGAAACCTCAGGAGTGTGGAGAAGTTCTACCTCTACACGCAGTTGCGGCTGCACTGGGTACTAAGCAGACGCAGTCAGAGAGCGAAAGTGTCTTGGAGCCGGATACAAGAGATCTGGGACCAGTACATAAAGCCTCCGAAGGTGTGCGTTAATCTTTGGCAATACTGAGCGAGACTCGGGAGAGCCGTATGCCTTAATAGGGCACGTACGGTCCGATGAGGGGCAGAACGTGTCTCCTCGTGAATGAAAGGAGCTACTAATATGTCTACTCTACCCCCACAGGCACTCTTTATCGGCCCACGAAGTGCAAGCTTTCTCCTGGATGAGGAAAGCTGTTATGCACTGGAATCCCCAGCACACATTCGAATCAATGGTATTCCGGTATGTCAGGCCGAAACCGCCGTCGTTTCCCTCTATGATCTGTTGCCCGATACAGAATATTGTCTTAGCGCAGAAAAGGATGGGGAAGACGCCACCTATACGTTTAGGACGCTTCCGGAGTCTGTGACATACAATGTCCGTATATTCGGGGCACAGGGAGATGGCGTACATGATGATACCCATGCCATTCAGGCTGCAATCTATGCCTGCCCAGAAAACGGTCGTGTGCTGATTCCCAGAGGGACCTATCTTGTCTTTCCGCTTTTTCTCAACAGTCATATCCGTTTGGAGATTGCCGAGGGAGCGGAGCTTCGCCTCGCAAATGATCGCAGCCGTTTCCCGATTCTGCCTGGCATGGTTCAGACCACGGACGAGCAGGACGATATCAACCTGGGCAGCTGGGAAGGAAATCCCCTGGATGCATTTGCCTCTCTGCTTACCGGTATCGATGTTGAGGATGTCTATGTCTATGGGAAGGGTATCCTGAACGGACAGGGTGATCTTGGCGACTGGTGGAAGGACCACAAGAAAAAGCATGGCGCTTTCCGCCCGCGCATGATTTTTCTCAATCACTGTGAGACCATTGTGTTCCAGGGACTGCAGATCATGCGTTCTCCTGCATGGAATGTGCATCCCTATTTCTCCAAGCATCTGGGATTTTATTCCCTCACTATCACAGCCCCTGCCGACAGTCCGAATACCGACGGATTTGATCCAGAAAGCTGTGAAGGCATTTCCATGATGGGGGTGCATTTCTCAGTGGGCGATGACTGTATTGCCATTAAGTCTGGAAAAATCTATATGGGACGGCGTTATCAAACCCCCTGCAAGAATATCGAAATTGCCCACTGCCTTATGGAAGACGGACATGGTGGTGTAACTGTCGGTTCGGAAATGTCCGGTGGTGTCCAGGATGTGCATATCCATCACTGTACCATGCGACATACGGACCGCGGCCTTCGCATCAAAACACGTCGTGGCCGCGGAGTGCAGGGCCGCATTGATCGTATCTGCATGGAGCATGTCACAATGGACTATGTCCGTGTACCGCTTGCAGTGAACAGCATGTATTTCTGCGATCCGGACGGACGCAGCGCTTATGTCCAATCTCGCACGGCACAGCCGGTGGATGAACGTACACCAAGTATTGGCACCATCGTTTTTTCCGACTGCGTATGCACCCATGCGACAAATGCCGGATATGTACTGGGTCTTCCGGAAAAACCGTTGGAGCATCTGATTGTTCGACATGTCACTATGCAGGTAGATCCAACCGCCGAACCGATTGCGTGTATCATGGCACAGGATATTCCAAGAAATGCCGGTCACGGACTGGAACTTCATCATGTCCAGGATGCACAGATAGATCTGGAGCTCTCCGGTCATCTCGGGGAAGCCGTCCTCTATGGCGAAGGGACGAAATAACAGTGTCTAAGCTTGTCATTCTTGAGCACAATCAAGATTATGTTGTCTGCATTAAGCCCGTAGGCCTGTCCTCTGAGCATAATGACCAGGGCAGCGGTCTGCCTGACATGTTGGCAGATAAGCTTGGTGTTGGTCCATCTTCCATCTATACGGTGCATCGGCTCGACCGTACGACAGGCGGTGTCATGGTCTATGCATGTAGCAGCGGCGCCGCAGCGTACCTCTCACAGGCAGTGGCGCAAAGGGAGGCGCACAAAACCTATCTTGCAGTCGCGCATCTTTCCGATAACTGTTTCCCGGAAAGCGGAACGTGGGAGGACCTTCTCTTCTTTGATCGCACCCGCAATAAAAGCTATATCGTGGCACGTATGCGTAAAGGTGTAAAAACTGCAATCCTTGATTATCGGCTGCTTGAAACGACCATGGATCGAAATCTGGGACTGTTTGCATTTGATCTGCACACCGGGCGCACCCATCAGATACGCATACAGGCGGCTTCACGCGGTTTGCCGCTCTTTGGTGATCGGAAATATGGCGCTCCCGAAAGCGGTACTCCCGCGCTTTGGACCTTTCAGCTCACATTTCCCGATCCGCGCACGGGGAAGACCGTTACCTTTACCGCCAATCCTCCTGAAACCCATCCATTCACTCTGTTTGCAAATCAAACGGACTGCCAGGAATAATCCTGGCAGTCCCTACTTTTTACAGTGTCACACCGTCTTTAAAGATGGCGAAATCATGAAAACCGTGCTTTTCACTGCATACCTGTTGACCGGAAGCTACAGCGAGCACCTTGGCAAGAAGGTTTTCGGAAAGGTCATCCAATGATTCTTTCGAATCCAGAAGCGCGCCCGCATTGAAGTCGATCCAGCCCTTTTTCCTTGCGGCTAGAGGAGAATTCGATGCGATTTTCAGCGTTGGTACAGGACAGGCAAACGGTGTCCCTCGTCCTGTAGAAAACAAAATCAGCTGTGCTCCTGCAGCGGCAAGCGCCGTTGCAGCTACCAGATCATTCCCCGGGGCGGAGAGTAGATTCAGTCCCGTAGTTTTTACCTGATCTGCATACTGTAGGACATCGGCTACCGGTGCAAACCCGGATTTTTGTGTGCATCCAAGCGCCTTATCTTCCAGTGTCGATATGCCGCCTGCCTTGTTTCCAGGACTTGGATTCTCATAGATCGTCTGATGATGTGATTCGAAGTATCCCTTGAAGTCATTGATCAGATGCACCGTCTTTTCGAATACTTCCTGGCTCTCGCACCGATTCATGAGAATGGTCTCTGCGCCGAACATTTCCGGAACTTCGGTGAGTATGGTGGTTCCCCCCTGGGAAACCAGCTTGTCAGAAAAACCCCCGATGACCGGATTGGCCGTAATACCACTGAATCCGTCGGATCCGCCGCACTTAAGACCCACTACCAACTTGGAAGCAGGGCAGGGAACACGCTGATCTTCTTGCATGGCTGCAGCAAGGGAACGAAGGATATCCATCCCGACTTCATGTTCGTCTTCTACTTCCTGACAGACAAGGAAACGAACCCTGCTTTCATCAAAGTCCCCCATGCGCTTGCGTATTTCTTCGACGCCGGAGTTTTCGCACCCCAATCCCAGTACCAATACCCCGCCTGCATTGGGATGCACACAGAGGTCCGCCAGAATCTTTCGTGTATGTTCCTGGTCATCGCCCATCTGTGAACAACCATAGGGATGGGTGAAAGCGCAAACAGTGTCCACTCCGTTTCCAAGAAGGGACTGTGCGTCTCGCTCTAACCCCCGCGCAATATCATTGACACATCCTACGGTGGGAATGATCCACAGTTCATTGCGAATGCCTACTTTTCCGTTGCTTCGCATATACCCTTGGAAGGTCTCCGGATCGCGAGGCTTAACGTGTGGATGTGCAGGATTCCATGTGTAGGAAAGTTCACCTGACAGCAAAGTATGCAGATTGTGCACATGCACATGCGCACCTGCGGAAATATCCACTTTAGCATATCCGATAGGGAAGCCGTACTTCATCACCTTTTGATTGGCTGGAATCTCCCGAAGCGCAACCTTATGCCCAGCCGGGATCTCTTCCCGAATGTCAAGCGCGAAACCTTCACATTCCACCCTCTGACCTTCATAGAGCGGATGGAGCGCTACGGCAACATTGTCGGATGCATGTATTCTCAATACGTCTGCCATGGCTGCCTCATTTCACCGGAAAACGACGCTTTACCGTTTCCGTCATACCTTTTTCTTGAATCTCATCCAGTGCACTCACCACATAGGCTTCCAGCCCATCAATAGCGGTCAGATCCTGACCGAAGAAAGCCGTATTACTCAGGAACAGTTGAGCTTCCTCCTTGAGAGAAAGAGAACTGTTCTGTGCAAAGAAGGCAAGAACATCTGCATCGTCCTGAAGTACATACGCTTCCTCTCCGCGATGACAGTGCAGCTTTCCATCTTCGCCTATTACACCACCATGATAAAGCGAGATCATAGCAGCCAGTGAAAAGGTCAGATGCTCGGGCAAAGCTTGATTGTCCTCGATATATCCAAGCAGGCTGGGCAAGCAGCGCGCACGCCATTTACTTACACAGTTAAGACAGATAGACAACAGCAGATGCCGAATATAGGGATTACGAAATCTTCCGCTCACTGCCTCAGCAAAGGAATAGAGATCCTCCTTGGGGAGAGTCAGCGTTGGAATGACCTCGTCATACAGAGTATGCTGCATGAAAGAGGCGACCACTGAATCGTTCATGGCATCCAGAACGATATCATATCCCATCTGAAAAGCCATAGGAACAAAGGAGGTGTGTGCACCGTTGAGGATACGCACCTTGCGCTGCTTGTATGGCTTCTGATTGTCCGTGAAAACCACCGGCAGTCCACATGCAGGAAG
>JAFUZB010000112.1 GCA_017476845.1 Clostridia bacterium | reverse complement strand
ATGGATTAATGAGAAGAGGCGAGATGAGTGGCTCACATCCCCTCTGGACGATTGTAGCTTTTCTGGATGCCGTAAGGCGTGCGCTTGCTGGAGGCTGTGCCGTTCTTCCAGCCGATCTTCGCCAGGATAGAGAGGATCTCATTCCGGTCGCTCTTTCGGATAGCGCTGGGATCATGGCCAAAGCACTCCACCCAGATTTCCATGACCGAGATGGACTGGCGCTTGACCGTGCCTTTCTTGTCGCCGCCGAGGAAGGGATCACCACGGAGGAAGCCCCGGCGGGCGTTTACATCCATCTGCAGCCAGTCATCGGGGATCAGCTTGTCCAGGTATTCCATGACGATGCCTTCGCGGTCGTCGGTCTCCATGGCGTCACGCTGGGCAGCCTTGGCCAGGGCCTCGATCTCATCATCCAGCATGGGACGCTCTCCGTTGTTATACAGGGAAACAGCTTCGGCCCAGACCTGGTCGACCTCCTCCTGTGTGATCTCCCAGCTGTGCTTGGTGCCGTTGCCGGGGGTACGCACAGGCCAGAAACGGCGGTTGCCGGTGGTGTCCCGCAGGAAGCCCTGCTCTTCATTGGTGGTGCCAAAGAAGATGCTCTGGCGGAGGTGCGGAGTGGCGCGCTTGCCAAAGGCGGCGCGGTAGATGTCGTTCTGTCGGGAGATAAAGGAGCGCAGTGTTTCCACATCCGCTTTCCGGAGACCAGCCAGCTCGCTGATCTCCAGGATCCAGTAGCCCTGTAGCTTTTCCGGTGCTGTCTTGCCCTGGCTCACATCGAACAGGGACAGGGAGTCGGAGAACCACTCGCCACCAAGTCTGGCGATAAGGGTGGATTTCCCGATGCCCTGAGGACCGGACAGAACCAACATAGAGTCATGCTTGCACCCTGGGATTGCAATTCTACGGACGGCGCCAACCAGGGTCTTTCTGGTGACCGTGCGCACATAGGCGTTATCTGGGGAACCCAGGTAATCAATCAGCAAGGTGTCCACGCGGGGTACACCATCCCAAGGTGGAAGGGTTGCCAGGTATTCACGGATCGGATGATAGGAACGGTCATCCGAGACCTTTGAGACAGCAGTCTCATAGTTGCGGATGGAGAAGTTGCCATACTCGTTTTCGATATAGGAGATGAGCTGGGCGTCATCCGCGTCACGCCAGAACTTGGTGGGATGCCGCCAGGGAACGCGGGCGATGTCATCGCGGATTTCCATGCCGTCGGACAGCATGTTAAATACAATGCCCTTCAGTCGGGGGTCGTTCTCCAGGATGGTGTTCAGGTTGTTCAGGGTGTTCTTCACATTCCCCGCCTTGTCCATCTGGAGCTTGCTCGTCAGGTCGAGGATCTGTTTCTCGATTTCCTCCTCGGTGAGGGGTGTGTCGGGCGGCTGGGGCAGGTTGGCGGAGATGCCATGTGTGGCGCGCTCATTGTAACAGCCATGGGGCTTCTTGAAGGTACGAGGTTTATTGGCGCTGGAGGAACCATCATCATTATCATCACCCGAAAGCAGGTCAGAGAAGTCTCGGTTGATTTCAGCTTTCCTGTCCATGGCCAGTTGCATGCGGGTCTCAGGATCATTGGTAGCATATTCGGACATGATATCAATCGAGGCGCGATCGTCCTTGATCTCCTTTCCGTCCGGGCCGATAGAGCCAGGGGCGAACAGATGCCAGCGCACCAGGTCAAAGGCGTTACACAGTTTGCCGGACGCCGGGTCGGTCGCGTGATGACTGTAGGCGAATTTGTCATCATAGACCACCAGACCGCCGGTGGAGGTGCCATCCACATAGGTGTACCGACCTTCCATGAAGGTCGGATTGTATCGATCCTTCAGAATGGTCTCCATGAGGTTGGAGATGGTGTGAGCGCGGCAGAAAGCGCCGACAATTCCGCGCTTGGTCAGGGGATCCTCTGCTTTGCCGACGTTACGGGTAAGCCGGTCTTCCAGGGGCTTGGTCGTAGGCCACAGCGAGGTGTCATGCCAGTCGGCGTAGGTGGCCAGGATCTCATCGGCATCGACGAAAGGGCCAGCGCCGTAGTCGAAGACGAACTCGCCATCTTCAGGAGTGGAGGGCCAGTACATCAGGCGGGAAAGATCGAAGGTAGTAGGGTCGAAGCGGGAGATGGTGAGCTTCTCCGCCAGTCTGCGGGAAATTGCAGCATACTCATCCGGGCTTACCTCCCGGTTCAGCGGGATTACGATGCGGTAGCGGGGAGCTTCGGGCGTATGGCTGTGGGTAGAGTAGAGGACGTAAGTGTTGGGAAAGGTGAGTTCCAGGTCGGAGCGCAGCTCGCTGTCGCCGTTGTCGCAGTCCAGGCATACCAGGCAGCGATTGACAACCGAGGCGTTATTGCGGTGACCGTTCTTCAGGTAGCCGCCGACGAAGCCGCCGATGTCCTTGATGTTGTCCCGCTCGCTCTTGGGCAGATGCTTGAACTCCGCCGTAGACTCACGGGTTCGGGTGGTGTGGGAGAGCTTTTCGACCAGCTCACTCCACAGGAACTCCTTGTTCTGCCAGGACTTCGCCATTCGGCTGCGTCCAACGGCGATCAGGAGCTTCCGGTCATGGGATACGTTCATGTGGTTGGGTACCTCCTTGTTGTGTGATTGCCAAATCGAAGAGATTAATTGTATTGCATTATGCTACACAATATGATATAATGAGCTTGAAACCAGGAAAGGCGGTGTTTTGTAATGGCGAGAAGCGCGAACGTTATGGTCAGGGTTGAACCCGATGTGAAGGAAAAGGCTGAAATGGTCATGTCGCAACTGGGGCTGAGCGCATCTACCGCGATCAATCTGTTTTATCGGCAGATGATTGTGGAAAGAGGTCTGCCGTTTAAGCCAAGCACTGCACGAGAGTTCAAACCGCTCAATGAGATGACCAAGGCAGAGTTCGATGAGCGCATGGCAGTCGGGTATACACAGGCTGTGAATGGCCGCGTCCGTCCTGCAAGCGATGTTTTCAATGACTTGTTGGAGGGCCTAGGAGATGCCTGATCAGCAATATCTTGTACAGATGACGGAGCACGCCGAGGAAGCTCTTATCTACGAGGCTTACAGCATTGCGAGTGATCTGAATGCTCCTGAGTCAGCTATTAACTGGGCAAGAAAGATGCGAGAAGCGGTGCTTTCTTTGGATCATTATCCTGAGAAATACCAGCTGACCCCAGAAGAACCGTGGCATAGCCTAGGACTGCACCGTCTACCAGTTGGGAAGTACTACATCTACTATTTGGTTTTTGATGATATTGCTGAGGTAAGAGTTACTGACATCGTCTTTCAAGGAAAGGACCAGCCGAAGCATTTAAGGGAGATGCCCTTGGAATAAGAGAGTCTGTAGCTAATCGCTTGATTTCAACCAGAATCAAGCGATTTTTATTTTTCCGAGAATAAATCAAGCAATAATCACGTCTTCCTGTATGAAGTCAGCTCATCTCCAGCAGCCTTGAGCGGCAGATCCGAAGCCCATGCCGGCGGGATAGCCATGATGGCGCACACTTCATCCAGACTGCCCTGACCGTAGGGGACTTCCAGGATGACCTCGTCGTGCACATGAAACACGATCGGATAACCAGCAGCTTCCAGATTGACCATGGCATTGGCCAGCAGGTCACGGGCAATTGCCTGGGTCATATTCTCAACAAGGGTCGCGCCATATGTTTCCACCTCGGTCATTTTTCCGGCTGAGTTGGGCATCATGTAGGCTAGGCTGTCATTCCCGAAGCGATTAATGGTGTAATGTACACCGTTGTAGCAGAGCGTCCGGCCAGAAGGAAGCAGCATATACATGCTGGCATCTTTCCAGTACAGGGTGACCTTACCGCAAGCGAGGGAAGTTTTCTTGTCCACCACCTTCCGTGCTGTGCGATCTATGGCAGACCAGAGATTGACGATGTTAGGATTGGCGGCACGCCAGGCGTTGACGATGTCCTGTAGCTCATCATCCGGCATGGTGGCGCCCATGTTTTTCATGGCGCCGACAGCCCCGCCGTAACCACAAGCCAAAGTTGCCTGCTTTCCTTTCTGCCGGTACTGGTAGTTTGGATTGCCTTTTACGATGGTATCTGCGGGCACGTAGTACATACGCGCTGCTGTGGCTTCGTAGATTTTGCCTTTGCCCCTGAACTCCTCCAGCACCCACTCCTCACCGGCGAGCCAGGCAAGGACGCGGGCTTCAATGGCGGAAAAGTCGGCCACCAGGAATCGGCAGCCATCCTTGGGAATGAGCGCGGTACGGATCAGCTCGGACAGCGTATTCGGGACAGAACCATAGAGTAGTTCGACCCACTCCGCGTCGGCGGATTTGACAACTTCACGGGCCAGGTCAAGGTCAGGGAGATGGTTTTGAGGGACGTTTTGCAGCTGTACCAGCCTGCCGGACCATCGCCCGGTACGTGAAGCCCCATAAAACTGTGTGACTCCATGGACGCGACCATCCTTACAGACGGTTCGTGCCATCGCTTCATACTTTTTGATCGAGGTCTTACTGAGCTCCAAGCGAAGGTTCAGCAGTTCCCCAACGATGCCGTCCGCATCCCTGGCGTTCTCCTGTACGATTTTTTTCGCCAGGGTTTCCATAGGCATATCCTGGTCAGCCAGCCATGCTTTAAGCTGAACCACGCTGGAGGGATTCTCCAGGCCGGTGATTTCCTGGGCTCGCTGATAGGCTTTCCGGGT
>JAFUZB010000111.1 GCA_017476845.1 Clostridia bacterium | reverse complement strand
CATTGTGACGAAACCCGGTGACAGCGGCTATGATGCAAGGCGGATCCTGGAGGTGGCCAGTGAGTTAGGATATCTGGAGGAACTGCCACTCAATGAGTCCGTCTACCGTGAAACCTATATGGATGCGATCAAGACCATGGAAAGAGCGCTGCAGCTGACAGATGACGGGGTCATTTATCTGAGCGAGTTTGTTGAGCTGGATGGCCTACTTCATGAAGGATCCAAGTCGGAAAGTGTGCAGGATCTCATAGAGAAGCTTCATGATCTGTGATACATTTCAGGTTCTCTCCCTGCAATACATTTCAGATGGGATGCCAAGTATACTGAAGCTATAACGAAAGCGGAGCGGGATTTGGGTCTGCAGGCGGATGGAATTCTGTTACAGTCCGAGCTGGACGCGATCATGAAAACACCCATAGAGCTTGGCAAAGTGAAGAACCTCAATGCGAACGTTTCAGGCGGTAAAGTCAATCTGAGCTGGGACGCGGTTCCGGGAGCCACATGGTATGTTGTTGTGCGCAATGATGCCGTTGTACAGAAGGTCTTCGGAAGTACACGCTGGCAGGATACGGATGTGAGTATGGACCAAAACTACTATTATAAAGTACGTGCAAGCAAATACACGGTGCGCGGTCAATATTCGGATGGAAAGAGCGTATATATTGAGATTGTCTATCAGTCGACCTCGCTCACGAATATCTTGAAGGACAAGGCTGCGTACAAGGACGCCTATGTTGACCTGAGTAATATGAAGTACGAAAGCTATTCCTGGTCCGGAGGCGACCTGCACGTGCGTGTTTCGGCGCAGTATAACGGACGCACGCAATATGCCACGCTGATCCTGCCGGATTACAGAAACTGGACAGGAGAAAAAATCTACAATCACAATGTCAAGACGATTCGAGGAAAAGGTCAAGTGACTTCTGTATCGGGCAATATTCAGATTACCCTGACCAGCTTCTATATGAACTGGTAACAAACTTATATTACTTGATTTTCACTCTTGACAATTAGGGGAGGTTTACTCTTCTCTGTGTGGCGCAGTGTGATGCGGCTCACATGCAGCCCTTCAGGTGCTCCTTCTCATTTCGGAATGGCGCCTGAAGGGCTTTTTGCGTCTATCTTTGGGAAGGGCGGAGGAAGACTTTTTGCCCCTTCGGGAAGGAAATGCACCTGGGGCTCGTTCTATGGTCAGTACAGCGATCATACCTCCGGTGAAACCCATGCGGTGCTGCCGAGGAGGTGAGTAGACAACTGTACACCAAAAGTAGACAACTGTCTACCAATGAAACGCTTATACGATGAAAGCGAGGGAGACTATGCCGATACAATGCACAGACGCGGAGTGGAAGATTCTGGAGCTGCTCTGGGAAAGGGAACCGCGCTCCATGCCGGAAATCACCAAAGCGCTGGAGGAGGAGACAGGATGGACACGACACACCGTCATCACTCTTCTCAAGCGGATGCAGGAGAAAGGAACAGTCACATGTGACGATTCGGGCCCGATCCGGATGTACACCGCGAGGGTGCCTCAGGCACAGGCTAGGCAGGAGCAGACGCGAAAACTGTTGGACCGCATCTTTGGCGGGAAGGCGTCCCTTCTGGTGTCCAGTCTGGTCGAGGGTGGAGAGCTCACGCAGGCCGACCTGCGCGAGGTTCTTCAGGTACTGGAAAAGACGGACAGGGAAGGCTAACGGAAGAGGAGAAAAGGGAATATGCGTACAGCGCTTGTGTATAATTTTCTGATCGAGGCGAACATCATGGCGTCCATTGCCATCTGCCTCATGGCGATACTGCGCCGATTTTTCCGGCGTCAGGTCGGCAACCGGTCGATCCGGTTCGGCTGGCTTCTGGTGGCGATCCGGCTGCTCGTGCCGGTATCCTTGCCCAATCCGTGGATCTGGACGATCCGCACACCGATGCAGCCCGACCCGGCCATCCGTCCGATCGCAGGCCAGGTGCAGATCCGTTTCAGGGATGCGGTTTCCGATCTCTACTGGAACGCTTACACCTCACCCCGGCTGCGTGCACTGGAAAAGCCACTTCGGGCGCTGGACAGGACGACCGACAACGGCGTGCTCTCCATGCAGCTGATGCAGATCTATCTTGTGGGAGTAATCGCAGTCCTCATCTGGTTCCTCGTTGCCAATCTCCGTTTCCGGCACACCCTGCGCAGTGCGCGCATTGAGCCGATCTCGGGGACGCTCGCGGAAGAGTATGCGGAGCTGTGCAGGGCGCGGGGCATTCGTCCGGTACCGGTCTACTTCACCGATCCGCTGCCCTCGGCCTGTCTGGTCGGTGTCTTCCGTCCCTACATCGCGCTTCCGCTCACAGCGCGGCCCGGCGAGGCGATACAGGTGCTCACGCACGAGGTCTGCCACCTCAAGGGACACGATGGCTTCTGGAGTCTGGTTCGCCTGGTGTGCGTTGCCATACACTGGTTCAATCCCCTAGTATGGGCTGCGGCCTTCATGAGCAGGACGGACAATGAGCTGGCGTGCGATGACCGCGTGGTATCCGGTATGGACAGGGAGGCACGCCGCGCCTATGCAGGCGTACTGGTGCTCGCTGCCAGCCGGCAT
>JAFUZB010000110.1 GCA_017476845.1 Clostridia bacterium | reverse complement strand
TCCGCCCTTCCAGCGTCCCATCCCAGAAAAAGGCTGTTTGCCCGTGTCTTCAGGGCAGGCAGCCTTTTATGCTCCGTTCTGTAGCAGGTTGCTTCGTTTTCCCCGGGAGGCTGCCTGCCTCCAGGCCTCATCCCACGATCGCGGCATAGTTCTCGCGGTCGGTCGCGCCCTCGGTGGAAAGGCAGAGCACCCTGGCATCCGGTCCGAGCCTGATCGCCTCCCGCATCTCCTGCATCTGGGGATCCTCCATGAGCCGCACCACCAGCCCCGTTGTCGCGGCCCCGCTTTCGCCGGAGATCACAGGGGTGTCTCCGTTTCGGGCAAGTGTCCTCATGCCGGTCGCTGCCACATCATCTGTCACCGTGACAAAGAAGTCCGCCTGCTTGAGCAGAATCTCGGCAGCCAACGTGCAAGGCTCCCCGCAGCAAAGCCCTGCCATCATGGTCTGCATATTGCCCTTCGTGGCATGCATCTTACCGTCCCCTGCCCTGGCCGTCTGATACAGGCAGTCTGCGGCGGTAGCTTCCACCACGCAGATGCAGACTTCCTCGCCGTAGGCCTTGCGAAAGTAGGCACACAGGCTGGCTGCCATGGAGCCGACACCCGCCTGCAGGAAGATGTGTGTGGGGACACATTCTGTCTGCGAGAGGATTTCCTCCCCGATCGTCTGATACCCCTGCATGATGCGCGCGGGATAATCGGTATAGCCGCTCCAGGCCGTGTCCTGGGTGAGGATCCAGCCCTTTTCCTGTGCGGCCTTTGTCGCCATGCGCACCGTATCGTCGTAGTCGCACGCGGTCACCGTGACCTCCGCGCCTTCCTTTCGGATATTCTCTACCCGCTCCTCCCGGCTGCCAGATGGCATATAGACTCTCGCTCCGGCGCCGAGCATCCGCGCACTCCATGCGACCCCGCGCCCGTGGTTCCCGTCGGTGGCCGTCACAAAGACCATCTTTGCGCGTGCCTGTGCGTCTGTCCCCAGAATATCCGCAAACGTGAACTCCTCGGGAAGACCAAAGCGGTCCCGCATGACGCTCGCAAGGCAGTAGCTGCCGCCCAGACTCTTGAAGCTGTTCAGGCCAAACCTCGGGCTCTCGTCCTTGAGAAGAAAGGCACCCAAGCCAAGGCGATGGGCAAGCTTTTCCAGGGAAAGAAGAGGCGACATGGCATAGCCCGGAATGCTCTCATGAAACGCCCGCACCCGCGCGGCCGCCTGCGGTCCGTACGGGGTGGCAAGGCCATGGATCCGATGCTCCGTATTCCGGTACAGCTGATTCATGCTTCCCCATCTCCTTTGGAAAGGAATTCCATCTCCCGTGCCAGAAATGCGGCCACCTTTCTGTGGGCTTCGCTTCCCGGATGCGCGCGTGCACCGTAATCCTCCTGCGCGGTCTCCGGAAGCGAGAGATACCGCACCCGCGTATCCCCGCTTTCCTCGCTGTAGCGCCGCACGCCCGCCTCAAGACATGCTTCCAGATTATGGCCGATCATGCCGTAGCACCAGAAAAGGTACGCCGTGGGATGCAGCTCGCGCAGATGTCTGAGGAAAGATACCTGTGCATCCATGATCGCCTGAAGGCACGCTTCGTCGTAGCTTCCATCCGCAAGCAGCTTGTTCTGAAAAGTTTCCCCGCTCACAGGATCCACATAGGGCGGCTGATGGAAGGCACCGTCATCGTTGGTTCCCAGGTTCACAATCACCGCATCCATGGGATGGGCGGCAAAGTCCCACTTTTCGTCCCAGGATGCAATTGCGCAGGCAGCATCGTAGATGGAGGGCAGGGTATGATCGGGGTGATTGTCCCACCCGCACCTGAGGCCCCATCCGCTCTGGGAGATGATCTGGCACTGCGCGCCCAGCAGGTCCGCCGTTTGAAAGGCATAAGTATGCATGGCGGAAAACCAGGTCGGAATCCAGTCCTGCTCCATTACCGGACCGATTGCCCCTTCCCCGCTGGTCAGGCTGTCCCCGATAAAGGTGAGCTGCAGCCCTCTGGAAATCGGATGTACCTCGCCGTGCACCTCCAGTCCCCGGATGCACAGCCTGGCCTGTGGGCTGTCGGACATCGGCTGGGTCTCGCGGATCACACGCACCGTATGCTCCTGTTCACTTGCCGTTCCCTCCAGCACCGGAAAGCAGCTGTCTCCCTCCGGCACGGGAAAGCGCGACATCACTTCGCCGTCAATCTCTACCGCGATCCAGGGTGCACGCATTGCCCCCTGGCTGGACAAAAGCAGCGCCAGCTTTTCCCCGCGGAACCGAAAGGCGATCCCGCTCCCCGACCAGAATATGCACAGTTCGCCCGCGTCCGCCAAGCGGGTTCTTCCAAGCACCGTCACATCTTCCCATGAAAACATACGCTATTCCTCCTTGCCCGGTATCCATTCATATACATCCAATCCCTGGGACAGGGCATACTGCACCGTATCCCCCGTACCGCCGCTCTCCCCGCTGTAGCAGACGATGAGCCGCGAACTGTGGTCCACAAGATAGCGGTTCCGGCGTGCAAACAGGTCAGGAGCGAAGCTTTTTTCGATCATTACCCGATGGTCCGCCGCCTGCCAGAGTTCGGCATACGCCTTTTTCCAGGGATCGCTCCATCTTGCGGAAAACCCGGGATAGGGCGTGACGCAGATGAGGCGGATATCTTTGCCCGTCGACTTCTTCCTTTGTACGCATTCCCCGGCCCAGATATCCACGCCCATGCCCATACCGCACAGGAAGGTGACGAATCCATCCTCGATGGCCTCGTCAATCCGTTCCTCCAACCACCCCTTGACCTCCGCCTCCGTGCACCGGAGCTTTTCCATCCGGTGTCCGGAAAAACAGCAGCGGTGAAGCCGCATCTCTTCCTCGCTCACCTGCTCCACCTCCTTGGTCCTTAGCGCTCCGTCCACATCGACAGGAAGGCGGCGGAATGCCGAAGGGTTTCGCGCATATGGGCACTCCCAAAGAACTCCGCGGAGAGATAGCCCTGGAATCCGTCCTCGCACAAGAGATCCAGTATCGCGCCAATGGGGATGTTCCCTCGTCCGCACGCGCAGGGATACAGGCATGCCCCGTCCACCGCATCCTTGCCCTCCCCGTATCTTTGCGCAAACGCTTCCTCCCGCCGGGAAAGTATCAGCCGATCCTTGCAGTGCACATGCCGGATACGGCTCCTGAGCGGGAAGAAGGCCTCCATGACCTCCACACCGGAGAATCGGAAGTTGCCCGTATCGAAGGCGACCTGGAGTTCGGGGATCGCCTCCAGAAAAGCTTGCATGCCCCGCAAGGTTGCGATGGGACTGAGCGCATGGTCGTAGTCCTCCATGGTCGGGATGAGACCTAAGGCAAGGATCTCCGCGACAAGCGCCTTTTCCACCGCGATCGCCCGCATCCGCTCTTCTCTTCTGCCCTCCGGCGTTTGCGTGCGGAAGAAACCGGGGATCGGCATAACGGTTCTCGGATGAAGGACACTTGCCGCCTCCAGCGCATGCCGGTTCTTTTCGCACAGCGCAGGCGCGTCCCCATCAAACATGAAGCAGATACTGGACACTTCCAGTCCGGCCTTTTCCAGCATCCGGCCAAGCTGAGTGGCATCGTCAATATCGATACTGTCTATATCCACCGCGCATACGCCGAGTTCCCGAGCATAGTCCAGCGCCGCCTCAAGGGGCCATCCCTCCTGGCGGGCCAGCTCACGCAGGTGGGCGAAAAAGGTGCTGATCTTCCTCATGTCGCTGTCTCCGTCTCCAAGACCTGCTCCTCACTAAAGGGTTCAGGACGCGTGCACTCGCTTTTTACCTGATATCCCGCACTTCCCTGAATGCAGGCCTCCAGGACCTCCAGCACATGACACGCAAGCGACGCATCCACACGGCTGACGGCACCGTGCTTCACGGCATAGGCAAGCTCCGCCGGTCCGATCCCGCGCGAATTCTCGGTGAGATGGCTAACCATGGGAAGTGTCACCGGCATATAGGGCGTTTCGGAGGTCGCCCAATCGTTGGGGGTAAAGCGCACCTCACCGCCGAAGAAATTCGGGTTGCCAAGGGTCAGCATGCCCTTCGTGCCGAAGATGACCAGGTCCTCGATATCCCGGCATATGGTGTCCGCATCCAAAAGATAGGTGCCCGTTACCCCGCTTTGCATTTCCAGGATCGCGGTCACTTCGCTCTCGTTGGGATTGGCCATTGCCTTCCCGTCCTCCTCCGTTCCCGGGCGGTGACAGATGAAGGTCGGATAGGGTGCGCGCACAAAGCTGCTCAGGCTTTTGACCGGACCCAGGACGGAGACGAGCGCCGTCATATAGTACACGCCGTAGTCGAAGGCAATGCCGGCACCTTTGTTGCGCAGGAAGGGAAAGTTGCTCAGGAAGAACGTATTGTCGCGCGTTGCCGTCACGCGAAAACCCGTAACATCTCCAATGAGGCCGTCGTCGATGGCCTTTCTTGCCGTCTGAAGGCTCGCGCCAAGAAAGGTATCCGGCGCGCATCCAAGGCCAAGGCCCTTTGCTTTAGCGAGATCATACAGTGCCCGACTGCTCGCCGTATCCGTGGTCAGTGTCTTTTCCGCATAGACATGCTTGCCTGCTTCCAGTGCCTTGCGCACCAGCATCTCGTGGGTTTCTACCGGGGTCAAAATGACCACCATCTCAATCTCCGGATCCGCCAGCATGCTGTCCACATCCGTAGCCACGAGCCCGTATTCCGCGGCCTTCTTTTCCGCCCGTTCCAGATGGGCGCTGGCCACACTCTTTACGCGAATACCCGCAAACTTCTCCGTGAGGTTCTTCAGATAGATGCCGCTGATCATGCCCGATCCAATGACGCCAAGTACCATGTTACTTCGCTCCTTTTTTCAATGCTTGATTTTCAAGGGGCTCTTCCCCTGTTCCTACTGCTTCGTGTTTATCGCACCTGCGCACCGCCGGGATAGAGCGGGAGCACCAGCCGGGTCTCCTCCGCCTTCCCGTCCTCCATGGCAAGCACGCTGTCCTTTCCAAAGAAGAGGCACAGCCTGCGCTCGACATTGCGCAGCCCATAGCCCTCCCCGGAGATTTCCTCCGTATGGCCTTCCCCGCGGATCATCCGCTCCCATCTGTCGCGGGAGAAATGTGCGCCGGTATCCGCGATCACCAGGGCAAACAGCGCGCCCTGCTTTCTTGTATAGATGCGGATGCGCCCGTCGCTCCGCTCCGACTCCATGAGGCCGTGCACGAGCGCATTCTCCACCAGCGGCTGGAGGGTGATCTTGGGCAGCTCCACCGATAGCGCCGCTTCGTCCACATCGATCTCCATCTCAAAGGCGCTATGGTAGCGCACATTGGCCACAGCGAAATAGTGCCTGCAGATATCCAGCTCCTTTTCCAGGGGCAGCGTGTCGCTCCCCCGGCTCAGGCACAGGCGATAGAACGCGGTCAGGTTCCGCAGCGTGCTCGCCACCTGCTCCGGCTCATTGAGGGTAGCCATCCAGATGACGGCATCCAGGGAATTATAGAGAAAGTGCGGCTTGATCTGGGCCTGCAGTGCCTGGATTTCCAGGCGCGAGAGCTCCTTTTCCTGGGTGTCACGCATCTCCACCAGTTCGCGTATGCGCGCGATCATCCGGTTATGCGCCTCGATGAGCTGGCCGATCTCATCCTGGTAGCCCGCCTCCAGTGGATCCGGGGTGAGATGGGCGACGGTGAGCTCCTGCTGGTTTTCCACATAGCTGTGGAAACGGCGGATGCGCTTAAGCATGCTCCCCAGAATCGGCATCACGGCGAGCATGCCGAGGATAACGAGCAGAATGCTCATGCCTACAAAGTACAGATATCTTGGCAAAAGGAGCGCACGGAGCCTGGCGTGGTCCACCGTCATGCACATCTGCCAGTCGCTGCCCTCCAGCATGCGGTAATAGAGCGTGTCCTTGCCCTCGTGCAGGATGTTGAGACGATAGGCATCCAGGGTGTTGACCTCCGGAAGCAGATGGTCCGTCTGGGCAAGTCCCGCCTTGGACACCACCTCGCCCTGGCTGTCGGCCAGCACCACACTGGCATACTCCGAGGACTGGGTGGGATAGACGAGAGAGGCGAGCGCCTGAGGGTCAATATCGATCCTCAGCAGGGCCACCAGTTCCTGGGTACGCTGCAGATTTCGGATCGGTGCCAGAAAGACCGGCTTGTCATCGTGCACATAGGCCCCGGAATAAAGGCTCCACCAGCCCCAGCCGTCGAGCACCTCCCGTGCCCAAGCCTCCTGCTGGATATCGTCCAGAAGCAGGATATGCGAGCTCTTGTCCATCAGGTCCAGGGAGGAATTGACATAGATTCTGCAGATGTAGTCCCCTGAGCCGTCCATCATGGAAAACATCATAGGGATGAGGTCACGCCGGGTACGGCGGTATTCGTCCACGGTATAGTCCTTGGCTTCGGAGAGCATATCCACGAGCGAGGAATTGTACTGGACGATCGTTGCCAGATGGTTCATCCGCCCCTGAAAGGAGGAGAGCGCTTCAAAGCCGGTCTCAAAATCGCTCATCGCGCCGCTGACATGGTCCTCATAGGCCAGGGAGTAGCTGCGAAAGCAGATGTAGGAGCCGAAAATCAAAAGGAGCAGCACGATCGCGAGAATGACCAGGATATACCGGGTTCGGATGGACTTTCCCTGCTTCACGTCTCTTCCCTGCCTTCCCGGAAGTCGGAGGGCGTCGTGCCCGTCTCCCTGCGAAAGAGCTTGGCAAAGTAGTTGCCGCTGGCGTAGCCGACCTTCTGCGCGATCTCCTGGACGCTCTCCTCGGTATCGCGTAGCAGCTTCTTGGCGCAGGTCAGGCGGATTTCGGTGAGCACACGCTTGGGATTGATCCCGATATCCTCCCGAAACAGGCTGGAAAGATAATCGGGCGTGAGATGCGTTTCCTCCGCAATCCGCTCCAGAGAGAGGTCCTCCTCTTCGTAGTGGGCGTGCATATAGCGCAGCGCGGACTGCACCTGGTGCTGGTGCGCGCACTCGGGCGGATACGGAAGAGCGAGCTTCTCCTGCGCCTCCATGCGAAGCAGGCGAAGATTCTGCACGCGCTTTTCTCTTGCCAGGGCAATGTTCTCTGCCAGCTCCCGCATATCCACCGGTTTTTCCATGTAGGCCAGGATGGACAGGGAGATGGCGGCCTTCAGATATTCCTTGTCCGAATACGAGGTCAGCATGAGGATGGAGATGGCAGGATCCATATTGCGGGCAGTTCCCGCAAGCGTCACTCCGTCCACAAAGGGCATGCGGATATCGGTGAGCAGAATGTCCGGCTTTTGCGCAAGCAGCTCTGTCGCCTGTCTCCCGTCGCTTGCCACAATGAGCTCGTCAATTCCGTTCTCCTTCCAGGGAAACGTCGCAGAGATCCCCTTGCGTGTGTAGTATTCATCCTCCGCAAATAACAGCTTCACCCTTGTCCCTCCTCCCCGATCTCAACGGCCCAGATAGCCGCACTTGTCTTCAGTGTCCCGTCCTTTTTCCCGATTATACACGATGAAGCGGGCAGGGCAACAGTACCGCAGCGGACAAATTTCCATGCCGTATTCTGTGCTTCGCAAAGAAAGCATGTCGGATTATCTCGGAAAATTACCCAAATTCTCAATTTTTTCTTCTTTTCGCCTTCTTTCCCGCCCTCTACAATGGAAACGAGAAAAACTATGATCGGAGGATATGGACATGGCAGTCAATGCCGGAAAGCCGCGCGTCAAACCCCGTTTCTCCCAGACGCTGCGCAAACATTGGATCCTTCTCCTCATGCTCCTTCCCGCCGTGGTGTATGTGGTGATCTTCAACTACATTCCCATGACGGGCATCGTGCTCGCCTTCAAGAACTACCAGTATTCCGGCGGTATCTACGGCAGTCCCTGGGTGGGCATCGACAACTTCCGTTTCCTGCATATCGGTGGAAAGCTGGGCATGGTCACGCGCAACACGCTGCTCTACAACCTGGCCTTCATCTTCCTGGGTGTGGTCTTTGAGATGGGCTCCGCAATCCTCCTCAACGAGATGATCTTCAAGCGCTTCAAGAAGCTCTCCCAGACACTGATGTTCCTCCCCTACTTCCTAAGTTGGGTCGTGGTGGGGGCCATCATGTACAACATCTTCAACTACGAGCGCGGCATTGCCAACCACGCGATCCGCGCCCTGGGCGGGACGCCCTTTGACCTGTACAACTCGCCCCTCTCCTGGCCGCCCATCCTCATCTTCCTCAAGCTCTGGAAGAGCACGGGCTACGGCTCGGTCGTCTATCTTGCCGCCATCTCCGGGATGGATCAGGAGATGTTTGAGGCCGCCACCATCGACGGGGCGAATGCCTGGCAGAAGATACGGCACATCACGATTCCCTCCCTCGTGCCCACCATGATGGTGCTGGTGCTGCTGGCCATAGGCAACATCTTCCGCGGCGACTTCGGCCTGTTCTATCAGACGGTCAAGTCCAGCGCCCTGCTCCAGCCCACCACCGACGTCATTGACACCTATGTTTTCCGTCTGCTCATCAACAACGGCGACTACGGTATGAGCGCGGCGGCAGGCCTGTACCAGTCGGTACTCTGCTTTGTCACCATCAACCTGTGCAACTTCCTTGTCAAAAAAGTCCAGCCGGACTATGCCCTGTACTGAGAGGAGGGACAGAGGATGTCTACTATAAAGCGTCATCCCAGCCGCAGGGTATGGACCGCAGATGCCATCGCCGTCAATGTCACCTCCGTTATTGTGATCGGGCTCTTTGCCCTCATCTGCCTCATCCCCTTCTATCTGGTGGTCATTGCGAGCTTTACGCCCGAGTCCTCCCTCATCCGGGACGGCTATCCCATTGTTCCCAGGGCTTTCTCCCTGGAGAGCTACGCGCTGTGCCTGAAAAACCCCACCAGCGTCCTTATGGCCTACGCCAACACCATCGGCGTCACGCTCTTTGGCACGCTCATGGCCATTCTCCTGTCAACCATGACAGGCTATGTGCTCTCCCGGCCCGAGTTTCCCTGGCGCAACAAGTTCTCCTTCTTTTTCTTCTTCACCACGCTCTTCAACGGCGGTCTCGTACCCTGGTACATCATCTGTATCCGCTATCTGGACATGAAGAACAGCTACCTGGGTCTCGTGCTCCCGCTCATGTTCTCGGTGTGGAACATGATTATCGCCAAGTCCTTCATGACCGGCATTCCCGCGGCGATCGCGGAGTCGGCCAAGATTGACGGCGCCAACGACTTCATCATCTTTGTCCGCCTCTTCCTCCCCTTAAGCAAGCCGCTCATCGCCACCCTCGGCCTCTTCTCGGCCCTGGCCTACTGGAATGACTGGTACAACTGCATGATCTTCATCACCGATGAAAACATGTTCAACCTCCAGTACTTCCTCCAGCGCATGCTCGGCAGTGCCCAGGCGATGCGCCTGGTGGCGGAGAAATCCGGCATTGATCTCCCCTCGGTTCCCCTGGAGGGCATGAAAATGGCCATGACCATCATCGCCACCGGCCCCATCGTGCTCCTCTATCCCTTCGTGCAGCGCTATTTCGTCAAGGGCCTGACCATCGGCGCCGTCAAAGGCTAAGCTTTCCCGGGAGCTGTGCTCCCTGGTGATATCCCCGTTCCCTATAGACTCGACCAGACTCATCAACCCAAAGGAGGAAAACCCATGAAAAAGCTACTCTCCCTCATCCTCTGTCTTGCGATGCTTTTGAGCCTCAGCACGGCAGGTGCTTCCCTCAAGGGCGGCACGGTCATCACCGCGACCCCTGAGACCTACGCCAACGTCGATCTCAGCAAGGCCTACACCGTCAGTCTCTACCTCATCGGCGACCGTCCCAACGACTG
Organism: Clostridia bacterium; assembly: GCA_017476845.1. GTDB lineage: Bacteria > Bacillota > Clostridia > Christensenellales > Aristaeellaceae > UBA2943. The sequence continues at coordinate 4,577 of JAFUZB010000110.1, read as the reverse complement.
GGAGAAGGTCGAAGCGAAGGTCAATGACTACCTCGCCGCCTTCAACACCAGCATCAAGACGACCTTCATGTCCTGGTCCGACTACCAGACGATGTACTCCCTGGTGCTCACCGGCAATGATGTCGACCTGATCTTCACCGCGCCCTGGTGCTACATGTACACCGAGGCTGCCAAGGGCTCCTTCTATGAGCTCACCGATGAATTCATCGAGAAGAACATGCCCCTGACCAAGCAGTATCAGGCAGCGGAGAGCTGGGACGAGACCACGCTCTCCGGCAAGACCATCGCCGTGCCCAGCAACGTGGCCCAGCCCATGGGCAAGATGGTAGCCATCCGCCAAGATATCGCCGACAAGCTGGACATCGCCCCGCTCACGAGCTGGGAGGATTACAAGCAGTTCTGCCTGGCCGTCGCCGAGAAGGAAACGCCCGAGACCGGCATCTATGCCCTGGCCGCTGCCGGCGACAACAACGAGCTGTGGGACGTCTATCGTGAGCAGTTTGACACCATGCTCGCCCTGGACTCCAGCTTCATGGACTTCATCTATTCCTACGACGGCAAGACCCTCCCCACCATGGACGACATCAAGCTCGTCTATGAGACCGATTGGTTCCGCGCCTATGCCCACGACATGAAGGAAATGGCAGATGCCGGCTGCTGGAGCCGCTCCGCCCTGACCAACACCATCACCGACGATGACGCCTTCGGCAACCTCCAGGGTGCCTCCATCGCCTGGAACGCCTCCGTGTTCACCTACATGAAGCAGGCCGAGAAGAACGAGGGCGTGTACTGCACTGCCGCCGATATCATCTCCGACCACTTCGTAGGCGCAGAAGCTTATTCCAACAACGATATGGCCATCGCCGCCGGCTCCCGCAATCCTGCCCGTGCCGCCATGGTGCTGGACATCATGAAGTTTGACACCTACGTCAACCATCTCCTGCTGCTGGGCATCGAAGGCGAGCACTACACCATCGATGACGAAGGCCACTACACCCGCCTGGATGCCTCCGCCGAATACGCGCCCATGCTCATCTCCGCCTCCTGGGCCATCAAGAACGGCGATCTGTCCGAGTCCGGCGCACCCGAACGTGAGCAGGCCATTGCAGATGCATGGGAAGCCCGCGTTATGAGCAACCCGACCATCACCTTCGTCTTCGACGACTCCCGCATCAAGGCGTACACCGCCGCCGTGCAGGCTGTCCTGGACGACTATGTCCCGATGCTCGAACTGGGTCTGGTCAGCGATGTGGATGCCACCCTCGACGAAATGATCAAGAAGTGCTACGATTCCGGCCTGCAGAATGTCTATGATGAATTTGCAAGCCAGTACAACAGCTGGTACGCAACCCGCTGACAACGTATCGGGGGGGGGCAGGACATCCTGCCCCCTTCTTCTTTTCCCCTGCAGGACTACATTTTGGAGGATACCATGCCCATGGATAGCCGATTTGACGAGGACCTCTGTCTTGACTGGGAGTTTGCCCTGACAGACAGCCTGTCTCTCCCTTCCCCCGATACCGCTTTTTCCCCCGTTACCCTGCCCCACGACTGGTCCATCACCTATCCGCTCTCTGAGGATGCGCCCTCCTGCGGCTCCGGCGGCTATGCGCGCACCGGGATCGGCTGGTACAGAAAGCGCCTGCAGATAGAGTGTGCGGCGGATGAAAAGCTCTGCCTATGCTTTGAGGGTGTCTACATGAACGCAACCGTCTTTCTGGACGGGCAAGAGGTCCTCACCCATCACTACGGGTATACTCCCTTCTCCCTGCCCCTCCTGGGCGGAGAAAAGGAAGTCCTGGTGCGCGTGGACAACAGCCATCAGCCAAACTCGCGCTGGTACTCGGGCAGCGGCATCACGCGCCCTGTGCATCTCCTGCATCTTCCCGCCGTGCATCTGCCCCTGCTGGGCGTGTATGCCACGCAAAGACAGACGGATACGGGCGCTGAGATCACCATCCATGTGGAGGACGCAGGACTTTCAACCGATCTGCACCTGGAAACGGAACTCCTGGACCGTGATACATGCGTTGCCGCCGGAGAAGGCCCGGTTTCTCCCGAAGGTCTGGAAAGCACCCATACACTTTCCCTCGCCTCCCCCGCATTGTGGGACACGGAGCATCCGCATCTCTACACCTGCCGTGTCTCCCTCCTCCTGGGGGATACCGTCCTGGACACCGTAACTTTTCCCATCGGGATCCGCTTCATCGCATATACACCAAGCCTCGGCTTTCTTCTCAACGGGCAGAAGGTCATACTGCGCGGCGTCTGTTTGCACCATGACGGCGGATGCGTAGGTGCCGCCGTTCCGCCCGCCATCTGGGAGCGTCGATTGATGCGGCTGAAGGAGATGGGCTGCAATGCCCTTCGCATGAGCCACAATCCTCCCGATCCTGCGCTTCTGGACCTTGCCGACCGCATGGGCTTCCTGGTGATGGACGAGGCCTTTGATGAGTGGGCGGCCACCAAGCCCAAGGAGGCCGGATCGAACACCCATCATAGCCGCGGCTACTCCGAGTTCTACCGTGACGCTTGGGAAGAGGATCTCACGGCTATGATCCGCCGTGACCGAAACCACCCGTGTGTCATCATGTACTCTATCGGCAACGAGGTCTTTGAGCAGGTCCTTCCTGGCGGCGCGGATCTGGCCAGGAAGATGGCCGAAACCTGCCACAGACTGGATCCCACACGTCCTGTCACCAGCGCCTGCGATCAGGAGAAGGCTGAGCCGCGCTCCACCGGGGATGACTTCCTCTCGGCCCTGGATATCGTCGGGGTGAACTATCCGGACCGCTGGAGGGAGCGGACAGAGACCTTCTTCATGGAGGAAAAGTTGGAGCACCCCGAGCGTATCTATCTTGGCACCGAGGACGTCTCCGTCGGCGGTCCCAGGGAGGACTTCCGCATTGATCCCCCGGAGAGCATCTGGGGCCCGACTGCCTACTATGCGCGCATGCTCAAGGCGGAAAAGCTCTGGAAGTTCGTGCGCACCCGTCCCTGGATGGTCGGCGACTTCATGTGGACAGGCGTGGATTATCTCGGCGAATGCTTCTGGCCCCGGCGCGGAAGCGATGCCGGTGTCCTCGACACCTGCGCTTATCCCAAGAGCGGATACTATTTCTATCAGTCGCAGTGGGTGAAGGACCGTCCCGTGCTCTTCCTCGCGCCCCATCTGAACCTGCCCTATGCTGAGGGCACGATCTATCCGCTCGTGGTCTACACCAACTGTTTCAGTGTCGAGCTCTTCGTGGATGGCAAGAGCTACGGTACGAAGGCCTATGAGTTTCCCTTCCAGGGCATGACGCAGCATTGGGGTCACTTTGACCGTCCCCTCGCACCCATCACGACCTCTGACCTGCATCTTACGTGGGATGTCCCGTATACCCGGGGCGAGATTGTCGCCGTGGGGCGGGACAGTGAAGGCAACGAGATCGCCCGAGAAACGCTCCGCCCCAACGGAACCCCTGCAGGCTTTGTGCTCTCGGGTGCCCCGTCTACCCTTCCCGCGGACGGAAGGAGTGTGGCCCTCATTGATCTCTGCCTGACCGACGAAAAGGGGCAGCTTGTGCGCGACCATGACCTGCCCTTCACCGTCCATGTCGAAAACGGTACCCTCCTCGGGCTGGACAGCGGGAACCTTGCCGATCTCACGCCCTATCCCGAGAACACCCGCACCACCTACGGCGGAAGGCTCCTGGCCGTCGTTCGCGCACCCAGAACTCCGGGGAAAATGGAGATCACGTTTGAAACCGAGTCCCTGGGCAGACAATGTGTAACCACTGTTATCCATTAAGATTCGCAAACCTATATCGCAGTTTCATCCTGGCTTTACACAGCAATAGAATCAAGTTATGTGAGATCAGAATCCTTTGATATAAATGAGAGTAACACGGTATGATTAAAGGCGGAGATGGTAGCATCTCCGCCTTTCGTTGTCATCAATCCCTTATCTCACGCTGATCGCAAAGTACTATTGGACTCTATCGTGCTCTCCATGAATCCATGAAGCGAAGCAGTCATGCTGCAGAAGAGGCATCTGTGCAAGCATTCGCCTGCCGGATAGACACAACATTACCAATGCCTCATGCGTCTGTCTGCCTTAGACGCGCTCGCTGGTTGTCATCCTATTGCAGCACACTTCCCAAGCAGGTCCATCCGTCCGCATCCGTTTGCCGTGGCCCATGAAGCACCCTGCCGGGCTTGCGTATAAGCTACACAGCGAGCATACAACGCTCTTTCAGAAGCAGGAATTTTCAACATCGTCATGGCTTTTTCGACATCCCATCCTGTGGTATCCATCAGGTCTATCACAGAAATCTGCTTCGCTTCTTCTCATTTAAGTGAGTTTTTGAGTAGCAGATGGTCAGTTGTTTACAAGTGCCCTTAATAACACAGTGATGCTTTTTCTAGTATCTTCGTTTTTGATTAAGCGAAGATTATGTATTAATTCAATTTCCTCTGGTGATAATAGCGTTTCTTATAAAACTTCCTTGGGATGAAGTAATTCATTTGATGTAACTCCAAGGTAAGTGGCTATTTGATCAATGTAATTAAGATATGAGCTTGTCCTGCCTGTC
>JAFUZB010000109.1 GCA_017476845.1 Clostridia bacterium | reverse complement strand
ATATATCGCCAGTTCCCGAATCTCTCTTACAGTATCTGGGATGATGATTCTCTCCAGGTACCGCGTCTCATAGAACCCACATGATGCCAGCATTTGCGTTCCCTCGGGGATTGTATATTCCGTACCTTCTCTTGCTGCCGGATAACATAGCAACGCTCCCATGCCTCTGGAAAACAGGACACCGTCAAGTGAATAGAAATATGGATTGTTCTCATCTACTACCACTCTCTTAAGCGAGAGGCACAAGGCAAATGGATTGGTAGGTTCGCGTCCACCGAAATAGATGGGAAGCAGCGTTTCACCGATCTTCTCCACTGAAGAAGGAATGTAAATCGTCTCTACGTCTGGATAGGAGATTTGCTCAATCGCCTTTACCCCTTCGTCAATATAGACTTCTCGGATACCGACTTGATCACTTTTATCGTCGTACACAGTGCCTGTGCCTGAATAGTGAGCTATCCCGTCATCCGTCAGCGTCACAGCAATCTCGTCGTAGGTGACGTCACGCTGTCTCGACCCAGGTCCTGTTTGTGAATCGGCCATGGCCATACTGGCAAAAAGGAGCAAAGCGACACAGAATACGCTGGCAAAAAACCGAGTCATTGTGCAAATCAACCTCCTCACCCTATCAGACAGTCATTTTCGATGCTTAGTTATCAGTTCCTGCATAGACTCTCTATCAGTTGATCGATTGTGCTGCAGATATGCTTGGTCATCTACCAATCATGACCACGTTTTCTTTTAACTGCATAGAAAATCTGGTTATGTCGGTATTTCGCATCATGCAATACGTTAACCATAATCATTGGCGAAACGTACAATGAGTACGATCAAACTTGCGATCCACACCTCCGCCTGTCATTCTACGGTATGTTTTCACTTTGGATAACCTGCGAGCATTGGAACAGAAACCAGTTCACGAATACATGCAGCTCCGTAAACCAGACGGCATTCATGTTGGCGCGCAGCTGTGCATCTTCTGCGAAAGCGATGATTCTCCCTACCGGAATTGATCATACAGGCATGAGGCAACCATGTATCCTCCGCGTTCACTTCCTTTGCACCTGCAACTTGCACTGCATTCGAAAGGATGCACCGAACATGTTGATTTTGGAATTGTCATTGGCACTGAAACTTGCTGTTGCCGAAAGCATCTGCGAAAAGCCCGGCATCCTTGGTTAAGAGACCGAACTCCATCGCCGGGCGAAGGAACAGTACCCTTACCATTGCTCAGCCTTTGACGCCAGATTGCCACAGAAGGTGACGTTGGATTGCTCACCTTTTGGCACGCACAGTTACAATCTGTGGCAAGAAAAAACCGCAGGTTAGCCTTTAGTTAATGGTTAACATACTTTCCCTAAAGTGTTCTTTACGTACGTTTTGGCTTGGCTGTAAGACCCTTCCATGGCAACTGGTGTGTTATTGTCTTTTCGCAAGCGCCATCCACATCATCCTGATGAAAGCTTCCCCTGCACTTCATGTGCTTGTTGGAGCCTGCATTTGGAGAGGCGACTATCCAAGAGAGTGCGTAAGAGCTTGCAAAATGCGAACACCTTGTCATAATACGCTGTGAACTCCAAAACCGGGCCAAATGAAAGCGCTGCAAAGAATAACCTGCGTGGAAAAGGGAAAGTCAGTTAATGCAGTTGCGGGTCATGCTTTGACCAACCGTAAGAGCGGCATTAGCTTGGGTCTGGAAGCGCAGGAGCCACGAAAAAGAAGGCAGAGCGGTCGATGAAACTGTAAATATCCAGAGCAAACCGGAGCGTTAACAAACAGGAAGGTAGGATATGGAGAATCAAAGAATGATGGTATCCATTCTCGGGGTTTCAATCAGCACATTCGAAGGGTTTCAACCCGAGGGATACGCCGTTTTCTATGATGAAGAACACACAGAAATCGCTGGCATAAAGAGCGTATACGACATGTGGTGGGCAAAAGTGAATGTCGCGTTGAAAGCCTATCTGTGCGTTAACAATGCCTATTCCGGCAGTCAGGTTTCAGGCACTGCGTTTTCTGCAGGAACAAGCATGGAACGAATCCATGCACTAAGAACACCAAAGCACACCCCTGACCTGATTCTGGTTTATCTTGGGTTAAATGATTTTGGTTATGGTGTGCCTCTATTTGGCAAGACATCACGCATGCTGCATAAGCCAGAGCTCGCTGCGTTTTCACCAGCATATCATTGCATGCTTGAGCGGCTCCACAAGCAATATCCCCACGCAAAAATCGCTTGCTCAACCCTCATGCGCACCACCTATAGAGATCACCCTGACTGGGTTTTCCCGGAGCAACGGTGCGGTACCGAGTTGGAGGCTTATAACGAGATCATCCGATCAGCAGTACGAAAGCATGGGTGTATGTTAGCAGATACCAGTGCATTGGACCGACCGTATGAGACGATTGATGGGTTTCACCCAACGGTGGTGGGCCATAGGATCATTGCAGAAAACTGGCTTGTCTGTCCGCGGCAGTATTTCGGTTTCGAACTTGCAAGCAGCTAGAATCACGATTTGCTCAAAAATCATCATCGTCCACTGCCGCCTGTGTCAATAGAAGACCTAAGTGAAACACGGTGTTTGCAGGTCGCCAGTATGTCAATGACGAATTCAAGGAGACGCTCTTCAATCTGGATCTCATACGGTCTTTGATTCCGGCATTCGGCGTGTAATAAAGGCCATAGAGGTGAACGGCTCTTCAAAAATGATCCTCGGTCCAAACAGCACCCCCGCTGTCTAGACACTGGCTATGGTTCCTATCCATGAGAAGTTTGCGCGGGTTCCGGAAGAGGAAGGATAAAATGTCAGGGACAATGTCCCAGGTCTCTGCTGGAAAAAGATCGTGGGAAAAAGCGTGAAAAGACAGAAACCCGCATAACCGGATGCCGAAGTTTCTAGCCTGT
>JAFUZB010000108.1 GCA_017476845.1 Clostridia bacterium | reverse complement strand
CTTCGGTTTCCTCGCCCTCGCCGTTATGATCTTCGGCGGATGGAAACCCACCAAGATTGCACTGGCGGCACTGCTGTTTGGTCTGTTCCGCAGTCTGTCCAACGTGTATACAGGCTTTGCCTTCCTCAATAATCTCAATCTTCCGTCTACCGTATACAACATGCTGCCCTATATCATCTCCCTTGTCGTGCTCGTGCTTTTCTCCGCAAACTCTGCGGCACCCAAGGCAGAAGGTATCCCGTATGATAAGGGAAGCAGATAGCGCTTTATCTAAGGCCATCCCGGCGAAAAGCCGGGATGGCCTTTTTCCGAACGTTCGGACTTATGGCGTTGGTATCTCAATCCTGTACTTTTCGGGGCGAAAGATGCCGGAATAGGCAAAGAAAACAAAGCACAAAAAAGAAGACACAAAGGGGCCGTTTCATGGCTTGACAATCGAACATGGATGGTTACAATGAACCTGATTGTTCGGAATTACCGTACAATCCGATCTCTCATCCGAAAGGAAGGTTCGATTTGAAGAAGGTTGCCGTAATCATGGGCAGCGACAGTGACCTGAAGCTGATGCAGCAGGCTGTCGATACCTTAAAGCAGCTTGAGATCCCTGTGGAAGTGCACATCTACTCCGCTCATCGGACGCCGGATGCCGCTGCTTCCTTTGCAGAGCATGCCAGGGAAAACGGATTTGGCGCGATCATCGCCGGTGCGGGCAAGGCCGCGCATCTTGCGGGCGCGCTTGCGGCGAGAACAACGCTGCCGGTCATCGGGGTACCGATCAAGTCCTCCACCTTGGACGGGTTGGACGCCCTTCTTTCCACGGTACAGATGCCCAGCGGCATGCCGGTTGCGACCGTGGCCATTGACGGGGCAAAGAATGCCGCACTGCTTGCGGCACAGATGATTGCCATTGAAGACAGTAGCCTGGCTGCTCGTCTGAATGCGGCGCGGGAGCAGCAGACCCAGGAGGTTCTCAAGAAGGACCGGGAACTGCAGACAACGCTTGATTGATACTTGATTGAAAAAGGAGGAAGCCCCTAGGGGCGACGCATATGAAAAAGCTCGAACAGCTCTATGAAGGAAAAGCCAAGAAGGTATTTGCCACCGACGATCCGAATCTGGTGATTGTCGATTACAAGGATGATGCAACCGCACTCAACGGTAAGAAGCGCGGCACGATCGAAGGTAAGGGCGCCATCAACAACATGATGACCAACCGTCTCATGCAGATGTTGGAAAAGAACGGCGTGCCCACGCACTTTGTCGAGGAAATCTCCCAGCGGGAGACCGTGGTCAAGAAGGTGACCATCGTGCCCCTTGAAGTAATTGTGCGCAATGTCGCGGCAGGTTCTCTCTCCAAGCGCCTGGGCATCCCCGAGGGCACCCCGATGCGCAAGCCGGTCATCGAGTACTGCTACAAGTGCGACGAACTGGATGATCCCATGGTCAACGAGTACCACATCACTGCCATGGGCTGGGCAGACGAAGCACAGATAGCGCAGATTGCCGAGTATGCGCTCAAGGTCAACAGCCTTCTGCTCCGCTATTTCAAGACCATCAACGTCGACCTCATCGACTTCAAGCTGGAGTTTGGCGTGACGGGGGACGGCACCCTGGTGCTGGCCGATGAGATCTCTCCCGACACCTGCCGCTTCTGGGATGCAGACACACATGAGAAGCTCGACAAGGACAGGTTCCGCCGGGACATGGGCGGAGTCGAGGATGCATACAACGAGATGGCGCGCCGTCTGCAGATCGAAGAGTGAGGGACAGGATGGAAAACCTTGTAACACTGCTTTCCACAAATGCCTATCCGGGACGCGGGATTGTCCTGGGCGTCAACCCCGAAGGTACGGCCGTGCGCATCGGCTACTTCATCATGGGGCGCAGCGAGAACAGCCGCAACCGTGTCTTCACCTCTCCCGATGCGGATACCCTGCTCACCGAGCCTGCCGATCCCGCGAAGGTGCAAGACCCGAGCCTGATCATCTATGCTCCCGTGCGCAGGCTGGGAAACACGCTCATTGTCACCAACGGCGATCAGACGGATACCGTCTTTGAAGCGCTGAAGGCAGGAAAGAGCTTCAGGGATGCGCTTGTCACGCGCACCTTTGAGCCCGATCCGCCGAACTATACCCCGAGAATCTCCGGCCTTGTCAATGTGACGGATGGAAAAGCGTCCTTTGAGATGGCGATTCTCAAGAGCCTGGACGGGGATTCGAACTATCCCGTACGCCATTTCTTCACCTATGAAGGCCTCCCGGCCGGAACCGGACTTTTCCTGCACACCTATGAGCAGGATGGGAATCCGCTGCCGACCTTTGCGGGCGAACCCACTCGAGTCGCGATCACGGGCGATTTAGAGAGCTGGACGAAGGAAGTATGGGAGAGCCTGCACGCAGAGAATAAGATTTCGCTCTATACCGCGGAGTACTCCCTT
>JAFUZB010000107.1 GCA_017476845.1 Clostridia bacterium | reverse complement strand
TGGCTGGACTTTCTAGGTGAAGTGCGTACGCTCCCCGGCATCCGTCGCCTCGCCCTCACCACCAACGGTGTGGGCTTTGGAAGGTACGCCCAGGCAGCAAAAGATCTCAGTCTGGACGCGGTCAATCTCTCTATCGATACGTTGGATCCCGAGGATTATGCGCATTACACTCGTTTCGGGCGGGTGCAGGATGTCCTGGAAGCGGTCGATGCGAGCTATACAGCAGGACTGACCGTCAAGCTCAATGCCGTCCCCGTCTCGGGGATGAAACCGGAGGGACTCCTCCGTCTCGCAGGCCTTGCCCGGGAGCGGGATATCTGCGTACGCTTCATTGAGCTCATGCCGGTCGGCTTCGGCAAGGACCTGGTCCCCATGGATCTGGATGCACTCAAGTTCTGCCTTGAGGCCGAATACGGTCCTCTCCTCCCGGATCCGGTCCGCCATGGCGACGGTCCCGCCGTCTACTGGAAGCCGGAGGGCTTTGCAGGCTCCATCGGCTTCATTGCCGCCCTCTCCCATGCCTTCTGCGACGGATGCAATCGGATCCGCATTACCGCAGACGGCCATCTCAAGCTCTGTCTCAATCATGTGACCGGCCTGGATCTGCGCGCCCTTCTCCGGGAGGGCGCAGATGACGCCCGCCTTACCGCGGCCATCCTGGAGGCCATATCCCACAAGCCGGAAAAACATGATTTCTTTGCCCCGGTGTCCGATCTGGAAAACCGGAGTATGAACGCGATCGGAGGATAACTATGCAGGGAACCATACGTGCGGTCTGCATCAGCCCCAAAAAGGGCACAGAGAAGACCAATGTACATCAGGGAAAGCTCATCGAAAACTGGGGCCTGGAAAACGATGCCCACGCCGGAACCTGGCATCGACAGGTCAGTCTCCTTTCCTGGCAGAAGGTCGAAGAGTTCAATCTGCAGGGCGCCTGTGTAAGCGACGGGGCTTTCGGAGAAAACCTCCTGGTGGACGGCATCGACTGTGCGCGTCTGCCTGTAGGGACGCGCCTAAAGAGCGGTGAAATTCTCCTTGAGGTCACCCAGATTGGGAAGGAGTGCCATTCCGGCTGTGCCATTGCGCAGCGTGTCGGCTACTGTATCATGCCCCATGAAGGGATCTTTGCCCGCGTTCTCCACGGCGGTGACATCGCCGAGGGTGATGTACTCACCGTGCTAGAAAACAAGGAGGAAGCCTAAGATGTTCAGAGCAGCCATTATCACCCTTTCCGACAAGGGTGCCCGCGGTGAGCGCGAGGACGTCTCCGGTCAGGTGATTGAGGATATACTGAAGGAAAATGGATTTTCAGTCGTAGAGCGGCTCCTGCTCTCCGATGATCCCCAGCCGCTCACCGAGGCGCTTGTAGCCATCTCTGATGCCAATCGTGCCGATCTCATTCTCACCACCGGCGGTACCGGCTTTGCCCCGCGCGATCATGCGCCGGAGGCCACGATGGAAGCTATTGAGCGTCCCGTGCCCGGCATTCCCGAGGCCATGCGTTATTATAGTCTCCAGATTACGCCCCGCGGCATGCTCAGCCGCGGCGTGGCCGGGATCCGCAAGGCCACACTGATCGTCAATCTCCCCGGCTCCCCAAAGGCAGTCCGGGAAAACCTTACCCCTATCCTCCCCGCCCTGACCCACGGCCTGCAGATGCTCGTGGGCACCATGAACGAGTGCGCGGTTAACGCCAAGGACTGAAACAGGCTTTCCGGGCATGTAAATTCATGCCCTGGGCATATTCCCCTCTGAAAGATGAGGGAGCAAAAGGAGGATGTTCTCATGAACATCTCAAGGTTTCTTTCCCTGTGCCTCGTGCTTGCGCTGCTGACTGCCCTACCCTTCAGCGTGCATGCCGAGGAAAAAACCGAGCTCATTGTCTTCGCAGCCGCATCCATGACTGAGACAATGAACACCATCAAGGAGATGTATGAAGCGGCCCACCCCGAGGTGACCATCTTCTACACCTTCGATTCCTCCGGTACCCTGAAAACCCAGATTCAGGAGGGCGCCGAGTGCGACCTGTTCATCTCCGCCGCACAAAAGCAGATGAACCAGCTCGACATCACCTCCGATCCCGCGGTCAACACCGAGGGGCTGGATTTCGTCCTGGAGGGCTCCCGCGTGGACCTGGTCGAGAACAAGGTCACGCTCGCCGTACCGGAGGGCAACCCCAAGGAGGTCGTTTCCTTTGACGATCTCGCAGCGCGCCTGAAGGAGGGCAATATCTTCCTGGCCATGGGCAACAGTGATGTCCCCGTCGGTCAGTATACACAGAAGATCCTCGCCTTCTACGGTCTGGATGAGAATGCGCTGGCCGCTTCTGGGAGCATCACCTATGGCTCCAATGTCAAGGAAGTCACCACCCAGGTCTCCGAGGCCTCCGTGGACTGCGGTATCATCTACGGAACCGATGCCTTCTCCGCGGGACTCACCGTTGTGGACGAGGCCACTTCCGAGATGTGCGGCGGGCAGGTCATCTATCCCGCCGCGGTCCTCAAGACCTCCGCGTGCCCCGAGGCCGCCCAGGCCTTCCTCGACTATCTTTTCACCGATGAAGCCGCCGCGGTCTTCGCATCCGTCGGTTTCTCCCCCATCCCGAAAGAATAAACCCCGAGCCCGGCCGGCTGCTGCCGGCCGGGCTTTCGGATGGAGCAGATGTGCATGCTTGAGCAGGTTTTTTCAGGCGGCTTTTCCTGGTTTCCCCTGTGGAACTCCTTGCGCATTGCCGCCATTGCAAGTGTTCTCGTATTTTTCCTCGGCATTCTCTGCGCCTACTATGTCGCAAGACTGCCGCGTCTACTCAAGGGTATCCTTGATGTGATCCTCACCCTGCCCATGGTACTCCCGCCCACGGTGTGCGGCTATTTCCTGCTGCTCATCTTCGGCGTCAAGCGGCCTCTTGGCATGTGGCTGGCCAGTCTCGGTATCCGTGTGGTCATGACCTGGTGGGGCGGGATTATCGCCTCCCTCGTGGTTTCCTTTCCGCTCATGTACCGCACCGCCCGCGGCGCCTTTGAAGCCTTCGACCAGACCCTGGCCTATGCCGGACAGACACTGGGACTGAGCAATACTTATATTTTCTGGCGGATCCGTATGCCCGCCTGCCGGCAGGGCATCCTCGCCGGGATCGTGCTCGCCTTTGCGCGTGCCCTGGGCGAATACGGTGCCACCGCAATGCTCATCGGGTATACCCCGGGGCGCACCGCAACCATCGCCACGACCGTCTATCAGCTCTGGCGCACCAACGATGAAGCCGGTGCCATGTTCTGGGTCATGATTAACCTTCTGATCAGTACCGTGGTTCTCCTTGCGGTGAATATGCTGGAAGCCAGACAGAAAAAGGCGGTGAAGGCCTGATATGTCCCTTGAAGTCAACATTCGAAAACAGCTAGGTACCTTTTCGCTTCGTGCAGACTTTGCCTGCGAAAGTGGGATCACCGGTCTCCTCGGTGCCTCCGGATGCGGAAAGAGCATGACGCTCAAGTGCATCGCAGGCATCGAAAAGCCCGATCATGGACGGATCGTCCTGGACGGGCAGGTCCTGTTTGACAGTGAGAAGCATATATGTCTTCCCCCACAAAAGCGCGGTGTAGGCTACCTCTTTCAGCAGTATGCGCTGTTCCCCCATATGACGGTCCGCCAGAATATCCTGTGCGGACTGCACGGCGAGAAAGATCGGGACAAAAAAGAGCTGCAGTACCGCGATGCAGTCGACCTCCTTCAGCTGGGCGGCCTTGAAAAGCATAAGCCGTATCAGCTCTCCGGCGGTCAGCAGCAGCGTGTCGCCCTCGCCCGAATCCTTGTCAGCCGCCCGCGCCTGCTCATGCTCGATGAGCCCTTCTCCGCGCTGGACGCGCACCTGCGGCTGAAGCTGCAGATCGAAATGAAGGATCTGCTCAACACGCTCTCTACCCCTGTGCTCATGGTGACCCATGCCAGGGACGAAGCGTACCATATGTGTGAGCGTATCGCGATCATGCAGGACGGTCTCCTGCTCCCGCCGCGCCCTACCAAGCAGCTGTTCGCCGATCCGCGCACGGTGTGTGCCTCAGTGCTCACCGGGTGTAAGAATCAGGCCGCCGCCCGTAAAATCGGCACCTATGAGATGGAGGTTCCTGAGTGGAATGTCCGTCTTACCACATCGCAGCCCCTGCGCGATGATCTGTGCGCTGTGGGGATCCGCGCCCATTACTTTCACCCGCTCTGCCCCCAGAACCGTCTTCCTGTTACCTTGGTCCGGGAAATGGAGGAGCCCTTTGAATGGGTGCTGCAGTTTCGCTTTCCCGGCCAAGCGGAGGAAAGTCAAAGCCTCTGGTGGCGTCTGCCCAAGGACAAGCGTCCCCAAAGTTTCCCGGACACGCTGGGGATCGCCCCGGTCAATGTCCTTCCCCTGTATCCTCTGTCATCCGTCGATTTGTCTGATGAAGGGAACTCTATCTTTTGACTGCGAAGGATATCTGCATCTGTCATATTCACTCCGACCTAAAAAGCGGGGTTCTCCCCGCTTATGGGCACCCTGTCTGTGCCCAGGACAAAATGGTCTGCTTCTGCGCCTCAGTGAGCTGCATGGGTTTTCCGCCTACAGTCACCGTGACGGCATCCTTCGCATGATGGGTACAGCCTGCGCAGAAGAGACGGTTCTTCTTTTCCAGGTCATCACTCAGGGCATCATCCAGCCCATCGGTCGCTTCGGTTTCCGGGACCTCCCGGTCGATAAAATCGAGGAGAGCTTCTATGTCCTGCAACGGATCAAAGGCGGGTAGCGGAAGCGTGCTCCGGTCGCCTGTGGCAATCTTGCCGACCAGTGCAATCGTCTTCTCGTTCATGCGCTCCCGCGCATCTTCCATCGTGAAGGCGGCCACCAGCCTGCTGACCGGGGCTCGCGTATCCCCTTCCAGGATCACATAATCCATGTTCCCAAAGTCCTGAAGGATCCTCGAGAGCGGAAGAACACCGGGAAAGAGCAGATCGGTCTCTCGCTTGCCTCGTGCACACACCGCATTTGCCCCCGACTGCATGTGCCTGCGGGTATTGGATCCCGGGGCATCCATGCTGAAGGCGGGACAGCCGATGCTCTTGCAGGTTCCGACGGTTTTCCCGCGTGCGCGGATCGCCCGGACCAGCTGCTCTGTCGTCGTCGTCTTGCCCGATTTACGGATGCCCACCAGTGTGACAATACGCATCGTTATCTATCACTCCCGTTCATCTGCTGATGCCATTATAAGCCGATTTGAGCGCATGGCAATACCATGGAGGTCATGAAATGCATACACCGGAAAGTGCTCTTGAACTGTTGCTCCAACATGTCCGTCCCGTAAAGGAAACGATGGAGCTTCCTCTCTCCCAGTCCTTGGGATACGTCCTTGCCGCCGATCTTCTCGCCCCCATCTCCGTACCGCCCTTTGATCGCTCCCCGTTGGATGGCTATGCCCTGCATGCCGCAGATATCGCGGATGCTTCCAGGGAAAACCCGGTCATGCTTCGCGTGATCGGTGAAGCGGATGCCGGCTGCACGGAGCATTTCACGGTTGCCCCCGGTCAAGCCCTGCGCATCATGACAGGGGCTCCGGTCCCCGAGAGCTGCGATTGTGTCATCCGTCAGGAGGATACCGATGAGGGGATGGAGCAGGCAGCATTCTATGCAAGCGTGAAATCCGGAATGAATATCTGCCGCGCAGGCGAGGATGTCCGCGAAGGCACAGAGGTCATGCAAAAAGGGACCCGCCTGAGCGCCTATCACCTTGGCGTGCTCTCCAGCCTCGGCTTCACGCGTGTCCCCGTGTATGCTAAGCCTAAAGTCCTCCTCCTCACCACCGGAGATGAGCTCACACCGCCCGGTCATCCCCTCGCCTATGGAAAAATCTATGACAGCAACCAGGCGATGTTGTATGCCCGCCTGCTGGAGCTCGGCGCAGATGTCATCGCGCTGGACTATATCCCGGACCATCCTGAGGATGCGGCAGAGAAAATCCGTGCGCATGGGGATGCAGCCGATCTCATCATCACAACCGGTGGGGTATCCGTTGGCAAGAAGGATATCATGCATGCAGTCCTTCCACTCCTTGGTGCCACACAGCTTCTGTGGCGTATTGCCATGAAGCCCGGCAGTCCTTTGCTGTGCGGTCTGTGGAATGACAGGCTGCTCCTGTGCCTTTCCGGAAATCCATATGCCGCAGCCGCAGGCTTTGAGCTGTTTGCCAAACCTGTGCTTCGCGCATCTGCAGGGGATACCGAAACGAGCAACCGCAAGACACGCGCCGTCCTTGACGGAAGCTTTCCCAAAGCTAGCCCGCAGCGGCGCATGATTCGCGGCAGCTACTTTGGCGGCGCTGTGGCCCCCACCGGTGCCAACCAGACCAACGGTTCCCTGTATGCCATGCTGGGGTGCAACTGCCTCATTGACCTCCCTGCAGGAAGTCCGCCGGTGCAGTCCGGGGATGAAGTGGAGATCATTCTGCTGTAACACCAAAAACCAGCAGCCAGAGCATAAGGCTCGGGCTGCTTCTGTCTTCAGGCCAGGGCAATCACCCTGGGAATGAGTGCTTCGGCAAGTGCGATCTGTGCAGGCATGGAGGCAATATCTGCGGTCTCCTGCACGGTATGCATGCCGGTACCGAGCATGCCCAGACCATCCAGCACACCGATCCCGGCCTGGCCCGCAATGGAGATATCCCCGGCCCCGCCGGTCTTTTCGTGGACGAAGGTTCTACCCTGTGCCCTGGTGATTTCCAGCGCCAGATCCAGAAGCTGTTGGCTCTTCTCGTTCAAATCGATCGCAGGGTGACTTGCCCCGAACAACAGGCTTGTCGTCACGCCTTCCACCGGCTCCTCCGCTACGATCTCCCGGATACGCGCCATGATTTCCGGCTTGTAACGCTCATCAAAATAGCGGAACTCGCAGGCGCACTCCGCGTGGGGTGCAACCACATTCTCCGCGGTGCCGCCGGAGATCTTTCCTGCGTTGAAGGAGATCTCCCGACTGTCATCCCGCAGCGCATAGAGCTTCGTAATCTGTGCGCACAGTCCCTGGATGGCACTGGCACAGCGGGTGTATTCCGCCCCAGCATGTCCCGGCTTGCCCTCGCAGGAGACGCGCACCGAGGTCACACCCTTGCGCGCGCAGGTAAAGCGTCCCTCTTTGCCGCCAGGCTCAAAGCTTAAGGCAGCGAAACTCGCCTTTGCGGTCTCAAGAATCACCGCATGGCTTTCCGGTGATCCGACCTCCTCATCCGGATTGATGACTGCACACAGCCGGATCTTGTCCAGATCGATCGAGGGCAGGATATGCTTCAGCGCATGGAGCAGAATCACGACCCCGCCCTTCATGTCAATGATGCCGCGGCCCATGGCACGTCCGTCCCCAAGATCCTTGAAGGGGACATAGACATCGTGGGGGAAGACGGTATCCATGTGCCCCATGAGCATGAGCTGCTTGTCTCCTTTTCCGATGGTGGCACGCACCTTCGGCCCATGCACCTCGCCCGGGATCAGCTCTACGGTAAAACCAAGTTTTTCAAAGTCCGAAGCGATGATCTCTGCCATCTTCTGCACATCCTCCTTGTCAAAGGAGCCAGAGGGCTGATCGATATACCGCTTCAGGGTTTCAAGAGGGGCTTCCGTAAGTATATTCTGCATTTCTTACAACACTTTCTGCAGGAAATCCTGCGTTCTGGCCTGCTGGGGATGGTCAAAGATGTCCTCGGGTTTCCCTGCCTCCACAATGACACCATCGTCCAGGAAGAGGACATAGTCCGCCACCTGGCGCGCAAAGCGCATCTCATGGGTGACAACGAGCATGGTCATGCCCTCGGCAGCAAGCCGCTTCATGACGTCCAGCACCTCACCTACCATTTCCGGGTCAAGCGCACTGGTCGGTTCATCAAAGAGCATGACGTCCGGGTTCATCGCAAGCGCGCGGACAATGGCCACACGCTGTTTCTGTCCGCCGGAGAGACGCTCCGGGTATTCCTCCCATTTATCCTGAAGACCGACGCGCTTGAGCAAGTCCATTGCCTTCTGCTCGGCCTCCTGCGGTGCCATCTTCAGCACCTTCCGGGGACTCACCGTGATATTGTCCTTGACGCGCAGATGCGGGAACAGATTGAACTGCTGGAACACCATACCCATCCGCTCGCGCAGCTTGTAGAGTTCTTTCTTTTTCGCGCGGGTCACATCGGTGCCCTCAAAGATAATCTCACCCGATGTGGGCTGCTCCAGCAAATTCACCGAGCGCAGCAAGGTAGATTTCCCGCTGCCCGAAGGCCCGATGAGCACTAGCACATCGCCCTTATGCACATTGAGGTTGATCCCCTTGAGCACCTCAAGCTTGCCGAAATTCTTGTGCAAACCGCGGATCTGAATAAGGAGTTCCGCATCCGACCCGGAGTCGATCACCGGTGTGTTCACTGTCTGTGGGATATCATTCACTGGTTTTTTCACTGCGGCGCAGCCTCCTCTCCAGCAGACCAAGCAGCTTGGTCATCACATAGGTCAGCACAAAGTAGATCAGTGCGGCATCCAGGAGCGTCTCAATATAGCGGTAATTGACGGAAGCGAGCTTGTAGGCCTGATAGGTCAGTTCGTATACACCGACTGCATACAGCACGGAGGATTCCTTGATGATGACGATAAACTCATTGCCTGCCGCGGGCAGCGTCACCTTGATGGCCTGGGGCAGAATCACATACAGCATGCGCTGGCTCGCGCTCATGCCCAGCGAGTCCGCAGCCTCCGTCTGTCCTCTGTCCACCGACTGGAGACCCGCACGGATAAGCTCCGCCATATAGGCGCCGGAATTGATCACCAGTGCGATCACGCACAGCGTCATACGCGGCAGACGGAACCCGATCTGCGGGAGACCGTATACGATAATCAGGACCTGCACAAGAAGCGGCGTGCCACGAATAAAGGCCACATAGATGTTCATGAGAATGCGCAGCGGCCAGAAACGGGTTCTGCGGAACACGGCAACCACAAGGCCGAGAAGACTGCCGAGCACAACCGTCAATACAGCCAGCTGAAGCGTCACTCCCACGCCTTCCATGAAGGTTCCGAACTTGCCTGTCAGTATACTCCAGGCTTTCGCAAAATCGATCATGTTTTCCTCCTGTATGCTTGTTTACACTTCATCACGCGCAAGCCTCCCGCCACAAAAGTGGCGGGAGGCATTGCTTGCTCGGTTCGATTATTCTGCGCTGGTATCCAGGAGTGTAGCCGACTGTGCTGCCGCCTCGTCCACCCAGCTGTCGAATGTACCGTCTTCCTTGATGCGGGTGATGTAGGCATTGAGCGCATCCAGCAGGGTCGCATTGTCGCCCTTCTGTACGGCGATTGCAATTCCAGCGGAATTGTCATACACCACAGGCACATCGCAGATGACCAGTTCAACCTGATCCGCATACACTGCCATGTACTGCTTGGCCACAAGGTCCGTGATGAGCCAGCCGTCAATGTTGCCCTGCACCAGGTCCAGCGCCAGAACGTTGGGGTTATCAATCAGATAGCCTTCGCTGTCCGGGAACTGCTCTTCCAGAATCTGTGCCTGCAGAGAACCCATCTGTGCGCCGATGCGCTTGCCCTTCATGTCCTCTACCGTCTTTAGCTGCTCAGCGTTTTCCTTGGTCATGAGCATGATCTGCTCACCGGCAAAGTACGGAATAGAGAAGTCGACAACCTCCAGGCGCTCAGGCTTCACAGCCAGACCGGAGATCAGCATATCGACATCGCCCACATTGAGTGCAGTGATCAGACCGGAGAATGCCTGGTCCACAATTTCAACCTCAAGGCCGAGCTCTTCGCCTACACCATAAGCCAGCTTCATGTCAAAGCCGCAGATCTCTTCCTCACCGGTTTCAGGGTTCAGATAATAGAATTCATAGGGCGGGAAAGCAATGTTTGCGCCAACGCGGATCTTTCCCTTGGCCTGCAGGTCACTGAGTGCATCGGCACTGGCAGATACACAGGCAAGCATCATCAGGCACGCAAGTGCGAGTGCAAGGATTCTCTTCATAACAGATACCCTCTCTTCATCAAGATTGAATGGTTTATTCCGACAACGCTTTATTGCAATAAAGCGTTGTGCAAAATGTACTGGTTTCTCTTTCCCCTGTCAATATAACGCACTGTTCTTTTGCTGTTCATATGCACAAATCACGCTGCTCTCATGCACAGTCAGTTGCTCCCCTTCCAAGAACCGGCCGCGCATAGCGTTGCCACCGCATGGACTTTGGCAGACGCTTGACACAATCAGCGATTCTCTGCTGTCCTTCCAAGCAGCTTCGAAATAGCACGCTTATCCTTCAGAACCGAGCTCGCATACTGACTCGCAAAACCGCAAGGCCACTATCCATACACATCGTCAGCAACCGAATCAACCGGGGAACCAAAAGGTTCCCCGGCTTCTCATGCTTCGCTGACCGCACGAATTTCCTGCAGATAACGGACAATGGGCAGGTGCTGTGGGCAGGACCGCTCACACTTGCGGCATGCAATGCAGCGGCTGGCATCCTTACCCTCAGCCACAATCTTTGCATAACGATCCTTGAAGCTTCCGCCTTCACGCAGAAGTGTCTGATCATATCCCCTGAAGATATCCGGGATCGTAATTCCCTTCGGGCAAGGCTGACAGTAAGCACAGCCCGTGCACTTTGTCTTCATCCGACTCAGGTACGTTGCCTTGATATCCCTGTAGAGCTGCTTTTCTTCCTCAGAGATCGGTTCACGGGTGGCACGATCAAAGATAGCAAGATTATCCTCCACCTGGGCCATATCGCTCATGCCGGAGAGAATCGTGATCACCTCGGGCATCGTATAGAGATAACGGAACGCCCATTCTACCGGTGAGCGCTTTTCGGGGTAGGCAGCATAGGCATTGCGTACATCCTCCGGCGGCTGTGCAAGTAGGCCTCCGCGAAGCGGCTCCATGATCACCACACCGACACCCAGGCGACCGGCTTCCCGAATCCCTTCGAGCCCGGCCTGATTCTCATCATCCAGGATATTCATCTGGACCTGGCACATCTTCCAGTCGTAATCGTGGAGGATTTCCATGAAAACCTCATGCTCATCGTGGAAGGAAAAAGAAGGATAGCGTATTTTTCCCTGGCGCAGCGCTTCGTCCATGAAGGACATGTAGTCCAGTTCCTTCATATTCTTGTATCGCTCTGCCCCAAGCGCATGCAGGAGATAAAAGTCGATGTGATCTGTCTGCAGTTTTTCCAACTGCTCATCAAGCAGGCGCATCATATCTTCATGCGTTTTCACCAGCCAGCAGGGCAGCTTTGTCGCAAGCACGACCTTCTCGCGATAACCGCCCTTGAGCGCTTTTCCTACGACGCGTTCGCTCTCTCCGCCATGATACGAATACGCGGTATCGATATAACGCACACCTCGGTCAATCCCGTTTCGGATCATTCGAATGGCTTCGGCTTCATCAATCGCTCCATCCGGTGTGGTGGGCAAACGCATACAGCCAAAACCCAGCGCAGAAGAATCTACATTGATTCGCGGAAATACAGTATTCAACATCCAGGTCACCTCGTCATTACCAGTGATACTTGCAAAGGAAACATGTGCATTGTATTCCACAAAATAAGAATATGCAATCCGCAAACCATGGATTTTTGAGTTAGTTCCTGCTAATCAATCACCGATGAGACAAACATTCGTATAATGCGTGAGATAGGTCTTCCCGTCAATTGTCACTTGGACCACGTCGGAATCGTCATAATCCAGCCAGGATGAAACCTTGCCCTCCACGACTTCTCCATTGGGAAGCGAAATGATGCCGTAGTTAAACCGATAGCGCAGGTCGATCAGCTGCCGATTGCCATGGGTCGTTTCCCAGAGAATCATGCTGACTGCAATAACTACGACGACAACCGCAATCAGAATTGCGTAAAGCTTACGATGCTTTCCTTTGGTTTCCATGTTTGAGTAACCTCCTATGCTTGTTGATGGTCTTGTGATGTTTTGCGCTCCCCTGCAGAACACATGGTGGTGTATTCACCATGTGCCGATGATGTTAACCTTACAAGGTCTAGACCAACTTTTTTTCATTCGGCCTTCAGTGAATTCGAACGATCTGCTCATACAGCAGAAACTGCGTATCGCTCAGACGTCGGTTTTGATGCAGATGCCCATAAAACCATTTTCCATACCGCATCCAATGTCGAAGCTCTTCCAGGTACAGCGTGAGCGGATCCTCGGCTTCATAACCAAACAGGACCTTATCTGAGGCCGGTGCATCATGTGTGAATACAAAGTCAATGCGCTCATGATTCGAAAGAAACGTTTGTATCGTTTCTCTTCCATGAGCCATCTCTTCTGCACTGGGCAATTCCTCTGCCCACCACGAGAGGCCTCGCACCCGTACCAGTTCTCCTCGTCTTCGTTGGTATTCCTTCTTGAATCGCGTCTCATCTGGAAACGTCGTCGGGTCCAAAATACCATCCGAGATATCGTGACTTTGGGCTCCACCGAAGGCAAAGCAGTATTGTGCGTCAATCTCGAAGATGTCCCCTCTCTCAAGCATCAGCACCGATGGCCGGATTTGCCTGACATATCCGCCATGCCATGGCTTTCTTGGATAGCCATGACGCAGCTTTTCTTTTTCCACTTCAGGCATAGCACTGAAAAACCATGATGAAAGCAGCCTTTCATCGTAACATCCCATGAGACGGTCGTAGTTTTCATGGTTTCCAGGCACAAACAGCGTGGTAAACGGTTTGCTCTCCAACCAATCCAGGGCATACCGTTCCTCGGATGATTCCTGCGAAGAATGTCTGTCGGTATACCATACACCACCGAAGTCCCCAAGAATGATAACATAATCCTCCTTGGTCATCTGCTTTTGTTCCGGAAACACGGTGGTGCTGAGCCTATGCATGAATCCATCCACTGATCCCAATCCGTAGGGATGAATTCCATGTGTATCGCCTGTAACGTAGATTGCCATTGTTGATTCTCCATCCGTCCTCATTTTGCAATTATTCCACATCGAACAGCTTTCTGAAATAGTCGCTGGCTGTTGATGTTTTGCATTTCAAAAGGACTGTGAGTTACAAGTCTTCATCGATCAAGCGATGAAGCATCAGATTGTTTTGCGAGAAATTCGCAAAATGACGTTATTTATTGACAAACAGGTATATTCTGTTACAATTTGGTTGATTTTGCGAGAAATTCGCAAATAGAGGTGATAGTGTGCTGTTAGGATTCACAACCAAGAACTACAAATCGTTTTTGGAGGAAATGGCATTTTCAATGACACCCGCACCAAAGCAGAAGGGGCTGGACTACAGTATTCTTTCGATGACAGCAGGAAGTAAGTCCTATAAAGGATTAAGTACAGCTGTGATCTACGGGCCAAATGCGTCAGGAAAGACGAATGTGATAGGTGCGATGGACACCTTCCGTTCCATCGTCCTGCGAGGAAATATTCGCAACGCGGATGTTCCTTCCCCCAATGCGGCTGCATCCGCTTTGGAGCTGATCCCGAACTGTAATGGCAAAAATGTTCCTACAGAGTTCTCTATCCGTTTTCTGGACAGCGGACTGTTGATTGAATATTCTGTCATTGCGGATTTGGGCCCTTTTATGGATTCTGACTATCCCAGAAGAATAATAGAAGAGAAGCTTACAGTAGATGAAAAGCTGGTCTTTCTAAGAAATGCAGCCCTTGAAGTCAATCTTCCTTCAGCAATTAAGGAATATACCAATAAAAGCATAAAGAGAAAGACACCAAAGATGCTGGAACTGGCAGTAGACAGTCTATCCGATACAGAGTTATTCTTAACCAATGGTTTTAAATCAATTTATGCACAAGAATTGGTAAAGAAAATCGCTTCCTGGTTCAGCAATAAGTTTATTGTGGTATATCGTTCTGATGATTTACGTTCGGTCAGGAAGTTTGCGGATCCCAAGGCAAACACCATCTATGTTGAAACAACGCTTACGGACGCCGCAAGGGAGTTCGGTATTACCGGTAATGCTCTGGGCTATAAGTCTGCGGAAAAAGATGAAACAGAAGATACAGTTCTTTGTTCAATTGTAGGAAACAAACTGCTACCAGCAGAGATATTTGAGTCATATGGAACAATTCGATTCATTAACGAGTTTCCATTGGTTATTCTGGTATTGCTGAATGGTGGTACACTTGTCATGGATGAATTCGATGCGTCTATTCATCCAATGGCTTTGATGAACATCATTCATGTGTTTCACAATGATGAGATCAATAAGAATCATGCCCAGCTGATCTTCAATACGCATAATCCAATCTTTCTGGATTCCTCTCTCTTAAGGAGGGATGAGATTAAGTTCGTGGAGCGAGAAGATGCAACAGGAAGCAGTATTCATTACTCACTTTCTGATTTCAAGACCGCTAATGGCGTTCGCAATGGCGAGAATTACATGAACAATTACTTCGTCAGCCGCTATGGGGCAATCAAAGAGGTGGATTTCAGTCCGATTTTGGAAAGGGTTATCTCCGAAAACGCACATGTCTGCGAATGAACCGCCGGTGATCCATACTTTTTACTTGAAGTTAACTTCCCGTTTGCATCTACTTCGTCTGATATACAACTGTAATCATTTGTATGATTTCTTGTGCTAAAGGAATTCATCCCTTATCAGTTAAATAAATCAATAGTCTTTTATCGAAGTTTGACTTTATCACTATTGTTCACAACGCCAGCATTTCTATATTTTTCTGGCGGTTGCTTGGTCCACAATTTGGAAAAATCGAAGTCCCACTTTTGCAACTTTGCCATTAACTCCTTTTCGTTTGCAAACATGGTCTTGAAATCACCCTTTGATTTTGTTGCAAACAGATCAAGCGCACTTTTGGCCTTTATTGTTCTTGCTATCTCATCTTCTAATTTCCGATATTGCGGTATGCACAGCACCTTACCAATGTGTTGATTCTTGTTTAGCATCCTGATATTTTCACTTAATATTGATGTATTTTCAGTATCGGTGTCAAAAATCAAGATTACAATCACATCTTTAGGCCATGTTCTTATTTTTTCCAGTGTGATTTTCTTTTGAACGACGTTGAATACTTCTACCTTGCCTACTTTGACATACGGCGGGAGCTGTGATTTTAACGTGTCCACCAGATTCTTTTCATCTGGGCCTTCAACCAGATATCGATATACTTCTCTGCCCATACCTTACTCCTCCGCGAGCAGAAACACGTCATCAACGTCTGGAGACGCAAGAAACAAATCATTATCTATTGCATTCTTTAAAGATTCTGTATTCTTTTTGAGTAAATCGGAAGCATACATGACAGATATGCGATGATGGTCGCTGTCATCTCTTCTTAGAAACGCAAAAGAATGGAATGGAATGAACATCTCCGTAATATCTGAGTTATGAGTGGTTACAAATAATTGTCTGTCTTTGCCAATTAGTTTTATCAT
>JAFUZB010000106.1 GCA_017476845.1 Clostridia bacterium | reverse complement strand
TGTCGCCTATGCTTTCAGCGATGTGGCAGCCATCTACCCCATCACGCCTTCCTCCCCCATGGCGGAAGTTGCTGATGAGAGTGCTGCACACGGAACACTGAACCTGTTCGGCCAGACCGTGAAGGTTCAGGAGATGCAGTCTGAAGCAGGCGCTGCCGGTGCTGTCCACGGCTCTCTGGCCGCTGGTGCACTGACCACCACCTTCACCGCATCCCAGGGTCTTCTGCTGATGATCCCGAACATGTACAAGATCGCCGGCGAGCTTCTCCCCAGCGTCTTCCATGTCAGCGCCCGCGCACTTGCGTATCACGCGCTGTCCATCTTCGGAGATCATTCCGACGTCATGGCCTGCCGCCAGACCGGATTTGCCATGCTGGCATCCAGCTCTGTTCAGGAAGCCGCCGATATGGCCATCGTTGCCCATATCGCGACCCTGAAGTCCTCCGTGCCCTTCCTGCATTTCTTCGATGGTTTCCGTACCAGCCACGAAATCCAGAAGGTCTATCTGCCTGACTACGAGGAGCTGGCCTCCATCACCCCGTGGGACAAGGTCAAGGAGTTCCGTGATCGCGCGCTCAATCCTGAGCATCCGCATCAGACCGGTACCGCCCAGAACCCTGACATCTATTTCCAGGGCCGTGAGGCTGCCAACAACTACTACACCGCGCTGCCGGCCATCGTTGAGGAGACCATGCGCGAGGTGGAGAAGATCACCGGACGCAGCTATCATCCCTTCGACTATGTCGGCGCTCCCGATGCGGAAAAGCTGATTGTGGTCATGGGCTCGGGCTGCGACGTGGCCGACGAAGCCGTCACCAAGATGGTCGAGATGGGCGAAAAGGTCGGTGCCGTGAAGGTGCACCTCTATCGTCCGTTCCCCGTGGATCTCTTCTCCGCTGCGGTTCCCGCAACTGTCAAGAAGATCGCTGTGCTTGACCGCACCAAGGAATCCGGCTCCCTGGGCGAGCCTCTCTACCTGGATGTGTGCGCCGCTCTCGCAGAAGTGGGCCGCAAGGACATCGCCGTGGTCGGCGGCCGCTATGGTCTGGGCAGCAAGGAATTCACGCCCACTTCCATCAAGGCTGTGTTCGCTAACCTGGATGGCGAGATGAAGAATCACTTCACCGTCGGCATCAATGACGACCTGTCCCACACCTCCCTGCCGCTGGGCGAGCTGTTCAATGCCGCTCCCGCAGGCGCTATCTCCTGCAAGTTCTATGGTCTGGGCTCTGACGGTACCGTCGGCGCCAACAAGAACTCCATCAAGATCATCGGTGACCACACCGACATGTATGCGCAGGCTTACTTTGCCTATGACTCCAAGAAGTCCGGCGGTCTGACCGTCAGCCACCTGCGCTTCGGCAAGAATCCGATCAAGAGCCCGTATCAGATTGATGCGGCCGACTTCATCGCCTGCCACAATCCCGCCTATGTCACCATGTATGACATGGTCAAGGATCTCAAGGACGGCGGCGTGTTCCTGCTCAACTGCCCCTGGAGCAAGGAAGAGCTCGACGAGCGTCTGCCTGCCAACATGAAGCAGCTGCTGGCCAAGAAGAACGCCAAGTTCTATATCATCGACGCCATTGACCTGGCCGGCAAGGTCGGCATGGGAGGTCGTATCAACACCATCATGCAGGCTGCCTTCTTCAAGCTCGCCGAGATCATTCCGTATGACCAGGCGGACGAGTACATGAAGGCCTATGCCAAGAAGACCTACGGCAAGAAGGGCGACGCCGTTGTGCAGAAGAACTGGGATGCCATTGACATCGCAGTGTCCGGTCTGCAGGAAGTGGCCGTTCCCGCCGAATGGGCAAACGCCACCACCGGTGCCGTTGCCGAGACCGTCAAGACCGACGATCCCTACTTCAACGAGTTCATTCATCCCGTGCTTGCCCAGGAAGGCGACAGCCTGCCCGTCAGCAAGATTGATGCCCGCGGCATCGTGCCCACCGGCACCACCAAGTATGAGAAGCGCGGTATCGCCGTGAAGGTTCCCGAGTGGACCCCGGATACCTGTATCCAGTGCGGCTATTGCTCGCTCGTGTGCCCGCATGCTGCTATCCGTCCCATCTATGTCCAGGACGGCGCCGAGAAGCCCGAGTCCTTCGTGACCAAGAAGGCGACCGGCAAGGAGTTCGCCGGCATGACCATGCGTATCCAGGTCAGCCCGCTGGACTGCACCGGCTGCGGCAACTGCGTTGAAGTATGTATGGATCCCAAGCACCTGGCTCTGACCATGCAGCCTCTGGATGGACAGCGCAAGGAAGAAGCCAATTGGGAATATGCCATGACCGTACCCGAGGTCACCACCATCACCAACAAGGCTACCGTGAAGAACAGCCAGGCTCTCAAGCCTCTCTTCGAATTCTCCGGCGCCTGCGCTGGCTGCGGTGAGACCCCGTATGTCAATCTGGTGACACAGCTGTTCGGCGACCGTATGATCATCGCCAATGCAACGGGCTGCTCCTCCATCTATGGCGGCTCTGCCCCGACCTGCCCCTACACCACCAACAACGCCGGCCATGGTCCTGCTTGGGCAAACTCCCTGTTCGAGGACAATGCCGAGTTCGGCTTTGGTATGAACCTGGCCGTGACCCAGCGCCGCGACAAGCTCGCCGACAATGTCCGCAAGCTGATCAATGTGGACTGGGCTGTGGCTGACATCAAGGCTGCCGGCCAGGAATGGCTCGACAACATTGACGATGCCGAAGGTTCCCGCGTGGCCGGCCAGAAGCTCCTGGCTGCCTGCAAGGAAGGCATCGAGAAAGGCTGCGACTGCGAAGCCTGCAAGCTGGCCGCTGAGGTTGTGAAGGATGCGGACCTGCTCACCAAGAAGTCCATCTGGATCTTCGGCGGTGACGGATGGGCCTACGATATCGGCTACGGCGGACTGGATCACGTGCTGGCACAGAACCAGGATGTCAACGTCCTCGTGCTTGATACCGAAGTGTACTCCAACACCGGCGGACAGGCCTCCAAGTCCACGCCTACCGGTTCTGTGGCGAAGTTCGCTGCTGCCGGCAAGCGCACCCGCAAGAAGGACCTGGGCATGATGGCTATGAGCTATGGCTATGTGTATGTCGCTACCGTCGCCATGGGCTCCAACCCCGCTCAGCTCCTCAAGGCCATGACCGAAGCGGAAGCTTATCATGGACCTTCCCTGATCATCGCCTATGCGCCCTGCATTAACCACGGCATCAAGTCCATGGGTCAGGCCCAGGCTGAGATCCGCAAGGCTGTTGACTGCGGTTACTGGCCGCTGTATCGGTACAATCCTGACCTCGCAGCCGAGGGCAAGAACCCGATGCATATCGACAGCAAGGAACCCACCGGAAATTATCAGGAATTCCTGCAGGGCGAAGTGCGTTACACTTCTCTTGCACGTCAGTTCCCGGATGCAGCAAAGACTCTGTTCGAACAGCAGGAAGAGGATGCCAAGGCCCGTCTGGATGCCTACAAGCGCCTCGCCAAGGACGAATAAGAGATATACAGGGGATGCCGCGAAACGCGGCATCCCTTTTTTGGTGATCCCCGGATTCTCTCATAAAACTTTAATCTGCAAATCGCGTCAAGAGCCCCGAAACGGGCTGTCTGTTACCTTGACCGCCCAAAACCGCTTTGTTATACTCCCTGTATTGACTGTCAATAATGAGGGAGGGCTCCATGAAGGGCGGAAAGCGGAGAATCCTGAATATAGCCCTGATTCTGGGAACGTTGGCCATCGTGCTGGTCATCGGAATCAGCGACAACAGCCTGGGTCATGCGATCGAATATGTGCGCTCCATGAACCTGGGCTGGGTTTGTCTTGCCATTCTCTGCTATCTTGCCTTTCTTGCAATGGATGCCGTAGCCATCCACTTCTTTCTGAAGCGCCAGGGCTACAAGGTTTCCTTTGGCCGTCTGGCCTTTATCTCCATTGCCGGACAGTACTACTCCAATATCACTCCCGGTGCCTATGGCGGACAGCCCATGCAGATCTATTACCTGCATAAGAGCGACGTGCCGACGGCCATCGGAACTTCCGCGATTTCCATGCGGTTTTTCTGCTTTCAGGTCATGCTCTCCGTGTTTGCGACGGTGCTGTGGATCCGCTATGGCACCTATGTCAATGAGCATGTGGCGGGACAGCGCTGGATCCTGATCATCGGCTACTGCTATAACGCTGTCATGGTCGCGGGCGTAGCTACCCTTGCCCTGCAAAGCGGGCTCATCAAACGTCTCATCGCCTGGGGAATCCGGTTTGGCACAAAGCATCATTGGATCAAAAAGCCCGAGGAGATCTCGGAGAAGCTGAATAAGTCGGTGGACGTCTTCCATGACTCGCTGACCTCCTACAGCCATAAACCCTGGGATATGATGGTGCAGCTCTTTATCGGCGGACTGCAGCTGCTGGCCCTGATGAGCGTGCTCTACTGCGTGTACCGGGGCCTGGGACTCGTAGGCGAGAGCTACTGGCGAATCGTGACGATGAATGTCATGGAGTATATCTCCGCAGCCTATGCCCCTCTGCCCGGCGCATCGGGTGCACAGGAAGGCGTCTTCTCCATGTACTTTGACCATATCTTTCCGGACGGCATGCTGTTTGCGGCGCTTTTGCTTTGGCGCTTCTTTACCTACTATATCTGCCTGATCCTGGGTGCCGTGGTTGTGACGGTGCATGGACTGCGGGAAGGCAAGTCCCTGCGCGATGTGGCAAGGCAGGGTAATCAAGTGATCGAGGGCGATGCGGAGATTTCGGAGACTGCAGACAACTGATATGCCCGGCAGATACTGCGGGGGAGAGACTTACCACTGTGCTGAGCGGCGCAGTGGCATTTGTAGTGCCAAGTACAAGCTTTTCCGTGGAAGGGGAAACATCAGCATCCGTTCATTGACCTAAGGAGAAAACACAGAAAAGAGGCATCATGCATGGATTTCTTGCAACATTATTCCGTGGGCGTCTGCTACTATCCGGAGCATTGGCCAGAGAGCATTTGGGAAGAAGACCTGCGGCGCATGCTGGACAGCGGCATCCATACCGTTCGCGTAGCTGAGTTCTCCTGGTCTCTCATGGAGCGCGAGGAGGGCATCTATGATTTCACCTTCTGGGACCGCTTCCTGGAATTGTGCGCGAAGGTCGGCATGCAGGTGATCTTCGGAACGCCCACGGCCACGCCTCCCGCGTGGCTCACGGAGACCTATCCGGAGACACTTAATGCCGATGAAACCGGGGCGCTGTACTATCACGGCGGCAGACGTCACTATAACTATAACATTCCGGTGTATCGCTATCGGGCATCACGGCTCATCACTGAGCTTGCCAAGCGCTATGGACGTCATCCTGCGATCGTCGGATGGCAGATTGACAATGAGCTCAACTGCGAGATCAATGATTTCCTTTCCGCCTCCGATACAGAGGCCTTCCGCTCCTTCCTTGTGGACAAGTACGGCACCCTGGAGGCACTCAATAGTGCGTGGGGCACGGTATTCTGGAGCCAGACCTACACGGAGTGGGAACAGATCTTTGTGCCGCGCCATAACACAATTCACTCGCACAATCCCTCGCTGCTTTTGGACTATGTGCGCTTCGTTTCAGAAAGTGCACTTTCCTTCTGTGCCATGCAGGCACAGATTCTCAGGCAGTTCACGGCGGGGCAGTTCATTACCACCAACGGGATGTTCGGACGCATGGACAATCACCGGATGACAAAGGAAAGCCTGGACTGCTATATGTACGACAGCTATCCTGACTTCGCCTATGGAATTGACAACGACTGGACAAAGGACGATCTGCATGATCGCCGGTCTTCCCTGAATCTGCTTCAGGTCCATTCGATCTGTCCGCATTTTGGCATCATGGAGCAGCAGTCCGGTGCCAACGGCTGGTACAACCGGATGGAGGCCCCGATGCCGCGTCCGGGCCAGCTGGAGTTGTGGGCAATGCAGTCGGTGGCCCACGGTGCGGACTATATCTCCTTCTTTCGCTGGCGCACGAGTCCCGTGGGCACAGAGATCTACTGGCACGGGATTTTGGACTATGACGGACGGGACAACCGAAGACTTCGGGAGGTCAAAGCGTTTTCGAAATCGCTGGAAAAGATCGCTGCCGTGTGCGGTGCGGACACCGATGCGCGCTTTGGTGTGTTGCAGGACTACAACAATCTCTTTGATGCCGATATCGACCACTGGCATCGCAGGGTACACCAGGCAAGCGAGCAGGGGATTTTCCGTGCCGCACTGAAGCACCATGTCACGTATGATATCGTGGATGTGCGGGAGGATACGCCCGAGGACGTGCTGGGTAGGTATCCTGTGCTCTTCCTTCCGGACTTCATCATCCTGACGCCGCATCTGGTATCCCAGCTATCGGATTACGTAAAGCAGGGCGGCAAACTCATTGTCGGTTGCCGCACGGGCTATAAGGATGAAACGGGCAAGTGCCCCATGCATCCGATGCCGGGACTGCTGGCACCGCTGACCGGAACCACCGTGGAGGAATATACCTTCGCTAGTCCCGCAGAACCGGAGGCCAAAGCGGACTGGGATGGAAAGACCATTCCCGCTGCACTTTTCATGGAGAGCTTGAAGGCGGAGGAAGGCACGGAGGTGTTGGCGCGCTACACGGATAGCTTCCTGAAAGGGGAAGCACTGCTTACAAGGCATGCGGTGGGAGAGGGTGAGGTATATCATCTGGGCACCACCTTCTCGGAGGCGGTTGTCTCTGCCTTGATGACCTACCTTGGGCTCGCTGAACCCTATAGCACGGTGCTATCCGTACCCGCAACCGTTGAGGTGGTCGGACGCGTGAAGGGAGGAAAGAAATGGCTCTTTGTCCTGAATTATGAGCCTACACAGACAAAGGTCCTGGTGCATGCACCGCTGCGGGAGCTGCTCACAGGGAAAGAGATGGAAGGGGAAACTGTAATCCCTGCCTATGGCGTCTGGGTGCTTGAAATATGAATACTGGAGCGCGGCACTTGCGTGCCGCGCTCTTCATGAAGCTGGAATCCTGTCTCGCACCTGTTGAAACATCGTGTCATTCCTGTATACGCCTGTATGCTGCCAAGAAAATGTGCATTGACAGAAAGCAGTGTCAATGGGAAAATTCTTATGCCTTGACGGGTTTTGGAAGGGGAGAGGACCATGGTTTTCATCGGCATGGATGTCGGTGGGACTACCGCACGACTTCGGATGTGCGATGCGAAGGGCAATACCCTCTTTGAAGGGGAAGGAAAAGGCGGTACCCTAGCGGGCATCGGAAGATGTCCACTCACGGAGCGTTTCCGGGAGCTCTTTGAGCGGGCATTTCGTGCAACGGGTACGACAGCAGCGGATGTGGCCAGGCTGGCCCTAGGCGCATCCGGCGTGGATACCCCGCAGATCCGGGACGAATATGAGACCATGCTCATGGAGCTGGGATTTCAGAAAAACCGCCTGCTTGTCGTTAATGACGGAGAACTCCTTCTGAAGATGCTTGAGGGACCGGGTATCGTCCTGATTTCCGGGACCGGATCCATCGCTCTGGGTACAAAGGGTGATGGGACGGTATATCGCTGCGGCGGATGGGAACATCTGCTTTCGGACAAGGGAAGCGGCACGGATTTAGGCATGCAGCTGTTGCGCGGCTATGTGGAGGCTAAGGACGGGATGGTAGATGCACCGCTTCTGATCCAGGAGACGGAGTGGGTACTGGGCTTTTCACAGGCGCAGGATGCTGTCGATTATGCCGCGGAACATATCATGGAGAAGGCGGATATCGGGGCATTAGCACAGGTGCTGGAGACAGCGCGTGCACTGGGAGATGAACACGCGTGCCATATCATGA
>JAFUZB010000105.1 GCA_017476845.1 Clostridia bacterium | reverse complement strand
GCAGATTCTCCCACCAAATGAACGTTCCTGCTTGGTGGGCCCTTATGCCGTTTCAATTGATGTCAGTTTTGCGATTCTTTTGGGCGAGAAGCCTTATGTTATAACGGATTGAGGCACATTTTTCACTGGGAAGTGTCAGAAGATTACGCAACCCAGCGCGAGCTGGTCGAACGCCTTCAGGCCCTGACAGTGAACGGAGAAAGTGCCATACGCGACATCTCGGCCATGGTCACAACAGGCGCCGAGGCGCTGGAATACTATACGGTCAAGGATGTCGCCTCGCTCACCGGGATGAGCAGCTTCGCCCTCAACATTTTCTTTCTCTCCCGGGGATTCGGCGATTCCGTCCGCGCGGACAAGCTCCTGGAAGCCACCGACAGTCTCGGCATTGAGGATGAGACTATCCTCCGTCTGAAGAGCGCGCTCGCTCAGGCCAATGCGGCCTTCCACGGCACCAACTATGACCGGATGCTGCTTGAGCTTTCGATCACCTCCGCAGACAAAAACCTCATCCCGCTCATCGACGATATCTTGGACGCATCGCGCGCTGTCTACGGAAACAACTTCTACATCACCGGCATTCCCATGTCCACCTACGATATCGGTCATGCCTTTGAGAGTGACCTGCTCAAGGTGAACCTAATCACCTTCCTGGCCATCCTGCTCATCGTGACGCTCTCCTTCCGCTCCCTGAGGCTGCCACTATCGCTCGTATTTGTCATTGAAGGTGCCATCTGGATCACCATGGGCCTCAGCCGTGTCTTCGGACAGCCAATCTTCTTTATCTCCTATCTCATCTGTGTCTCGATTCAGATGGGGGCTACCATCGATTACGGCATTCTGCTCAGCGATCAGTACCTGGGACTGCGCCGGGAAGGGCTTTCGGCTCCCGAGGCGCTATCCACGGCCATGAAGCGTGCGCTTCCCACGATCCTTACTTCGGGGATCATCCTCGTCACCGCAGGATTTATCATTGGGAAAAAGTGCAGCGTCTTCTATATCGCAGACATCGGTTCCCTGCTTTCCAGAGGCGCCCTGATTTCCGTCATCCTCATTCTTTCTCTGCTCCCTACCCTGCTCGTCCTCTGCGACCGTTGGATCGTGAAAAAGCGAAAGGGTTGACAGACATCTTTAGAAAGCGGCCGGACCTTCTTGTCCGGCCGTTTCCTTCTTCGCCTCTGTCCCTCCAAGGGACACGGCCTCTTACGCCTTCTTCAGCTCCGCTTCAATCGCGCTCTCCAGTGTATTCGGCTTCTCACTGGGAGCAAAGCGTTGGACCACATTGCCGTGCCGATCAATGAGGAACTTGGCAAAGTTCCACTGTATCCGCCCCGGCTTCTGCTCCTTGAGATACACGTAGAGGGGATCCGCATCCTTCCCATTGACCTTGATCTTGGCAAAGCGCGGGAACTTAGTGTCATAGCGCATTTTGCAGAAAGAATCGATCTTCTCCGCACTGCCCGGCGCCTGGAAGGCAAACTGATTGCACGGGAAATCCAGGATCTCAAAGCCCTGCGCCTGGTACTTCTCGTAGAGCGCCTCCAGCCCCTCGTACTGCGGTGTCAGGCCGCACTTGGTTGCCGTGTTGACAATCAGGAGCACCTTGCCCGCATAGGCATTGAGCTTCACCGGATTGCCCTTGTTGTCATTTACCGTAAAGTCATACAGCTGCATTTTGCATACCTCCATGCCCGCCTGCAAATAAGTCTGCAGACGGCCTTTTCTTTTCCCTGCCCTGCCCCCTGCACGTTATTCGAGCGTGATCTCCTCCCCGGAGGGCACAATGAGTCTTCCGGGAACATCGAACAGCTCGGCCCGTGCCTGATCAAAGAGGGCCCCCGGTGCCATGTGATAGGGAATGGAGTGCTTGGCATGGACGAGCTTGGCGCACGCAATCGCCTCGTCCATATCCATGTTGAACCTGCCGTCACACACGAAGAAGGCATAGTCGATGTTCCGCTCTCCCAATTCAGCCATCTGGTCGGTTGTGGAAGTATCACCCGTGGCATAGACCGTGATGCCGTCGGAGAGGGTGATCAGCCAACCTACACAGGTATGGATGTCATGATTGCGGTTATTGCCCGCCTGCACCGCCTCGACCTTGGCGTAGCCAAGATCATAGGTTTTGTAGACGCCGTCCACGAGTGCATCGGTATTGTAGATTACCTGGCAGTCGTCACTGCGGTGGGTAATCAGCTCCACTGCATTATGGTCCGGGTGTGCGTGGGATACCAGGATCAGATCAGCGGTGAGATCGTAGCCTTCCCCGGCATACGGGTCAATATAGATGACCTTGCCCTCGCGCGTGACAATACGAAGGCTTCCGTGACCCTGATAGAGGAGCGTGTGTGCCTCTGCGGGTGCTTCGGCAACGGCAGTGCCAATCCCGAGGATCACCATGGAGAGGGAGAGCAGTCTGGAAAGTGTTCTGTTCATGCGTTTTGACCTCCTTGTTTATGTTTCCTTAGGCCACGTTCCCGGTCTGTGTCCGGTACATCCGGGCATACCGGCCATCCATGGCCATCAGTTCCTCATGGGTTCCCTTTTCGGCAATCTGTCCATCCTCCAAAAGCAGGATGATGTCCGAATCACGGATGGTGGACAGGCGATGGGCGATGATAAACGAGGTGCGGTCGGCACAGATCGTCAAAAGGGCCTTTCGGATCTTTTGTTCCGTCACCGTATCCACCGAGCTGGTCGCCTCGTCCAGGATCATGATCGGTGCATCCGCAAGCACCGCGCGGGCAATCGTGATGAGCTGCCTTTCCCCCTGGCTCAGCTCCGCACCGCCCTGAGAGAGCACAGTGTCATAGCCCTGCGGCAGTCTCTCGATGAATGCATCCGCACCCGCAAGCCGCGCGGCGCGTTGCACCTCCTCCGCCGTGGCCTCCCTATGCCCGTAACGGATGTTTTCCAGAACCGATGCTGCAAACAGCGCGGTATCCTGAAGTACCACACCGAAGGCATCCCGAAGATCCACCATCCGATAGTCACGCAGATCATGTCCGTCCAGAAGGATACTGCCCTCTGTGACATCATAAAAGCGGGTCAGGAGATTGATGATCGTTGTCTTCCCGCCGCCGGTCGGGCCGACAATGGCCACCTGGGTGCCCGGCTTAACCGAAAAGGTGATATCCCTGAGCACCTGCTTGTCCGGGCTATAGCCAAAGCTCACATGCCGCATTTCGATCTCCCCGCGGGGACGGGACAGGGGAAGCGCATCCGGCCGGTCCTCCGGCTCGCTGTGCTCATCGAGAATTTCAAACACGCGCTCCGCACCCGCAACCGCGGTCTGGAAGTTATTGTAGATGTTCGCAATCTCCACAAACGGCCTGGTGAACTGGCGCACGTAGAGAAGAAAGCTCGTGATCAGGCCGATGCTGCTGAAATGCCCGCGCACAAAGAGGATTCCGCTGAGCACGGCGATGGCAAGATAGCAGAGGTTGTTAATGACGTTCATGAGAGGCATGAGGTAACCGCTCCAGATGAGTGCACGGATGGCCGTGCGGCACAGCCGGTCATTCTTCTCCTCAAACTCCTTCTCCATCTCCTCTTCCCTACAGAAAGATTTCACCACCGTAAGGCCCGAGATACTTTCCTCAATCTGCCCGTTGAGTGCGCCAAGCGCCTGCTGCTGTTCCCTGAACATCCGTCTCGTGCGCCTGGTAACGGTCTTTGTGAGAAGGAAGATCAGTCCGACCCCAACGAAGGAGACGAGTGTCAGCACCGGACTGAGCAGGAGCATGGCGACAAGGATGCCGGAGATGGTGAAGACATAGGTCAACAGCTGCGTGAGCGAATTGGAAATGGTCGTGCTGATATTGTCTACATCGTTGGTCAGACGGCTCATGAGCTCACCGTGCTGACGTTTGTCAAAAAAGGACAGGGGCAGGGTTTTGATATGGTCAAACAGGACCTGCCGGATATGGCGAATAATCCGCTGCCCGATGGATGCCATAAAGAACTGCTGCAGAAAACGGATCAGCCAGTCCACCCCGTAAACCGCAAGGAGCGTCAGGATAGCTACGGTGATCATCCGTCCCTCGCTGATGGCGGTAACCACATTGCCCGTCAGGTACGGCGAGAGAATCGAGACCACACTTGAGAGCGCGGAGATGAGCAGAATCCAGCCCAGTCCGTCCCGGTGTCCGCGCGTAAGGTCCCACAGTCTTTTCAGCGTTCCCTTGAGATCCTTGGGCTTGGTACCGGGCATGCCGCGCCTGCCCATTGCGCCTGGCGGCGGAGTGCCTGCTCGCCTTTCAGCCATCGCCTTCACCTCCGATCTGTGAGGCATAGATAGCGCGGTAGACCTCGCAGGATGCCATCAGCTCCTCATGTGTGCCGTAGCCCTGCAATCTGCCATTGTCCAGGCACAGGATATGATCGGCACGCATGACCGTGGAGATGCGCTGGCTGATGAGAAATACCGTGATCTCCTCCTCCATGGACCGAAGGCCCCGGAGCACGGAGGCTTCGGTCTGCGCATCCAGCGCACTTGTACAGTCATCCAGGATCAGGATCTTCGGTTCCCGCACCAGGGCGCGTGCCAGCGACAGCCGCTGCTTTTGTCCGCCCGAGAGATTGACGCCGCCTTGCCCGAGCAGGGTGTCATATCCCTTTTCCGTCTTGAGAATGAATTCCTCGGCACAGGCAATCCGGGTGGCCCTGCGCAGGCTTTCCTCCGTGGCATCCGCCTTGCCCCACAGGAGATTCTCCCGGATCGTTCCGCTGAAGAGCAGTGCTTTCTGGGCAACCACCCCGACACCTTGCCGAAGATGCGCAGTCTCCATCTGTTGCACATCGGTTCCGTCAATGAGGATCCGGCCGCACGTGGCATCATACAGACGCGGCAACAGGTTCACCAGCGTACTCTTTCCGCTGCCGGTCGGCCCAATGACTCCGACGGTTTCTCCGCACTTCACCCGGAAGGAGATGTGAGACAGGGCTTCCTTGCTTGCGCCGGCATAGGCGAAGGAGACATCGTCAAATAGGACGTCGCCGCGCATGGCATGCGTGTATGGATTCTCCGGCATTTGCTGCGCAGGCACTTCATCCAGGACCTCCTGAATGCGTCTGGAGGAGGCGATGGCGCGCACGGCCGTGTTAATCACATTGGCGATCATCCCCACGGCGAAGAGCACCTGGGTCATATAATTCACCGAGGCCATCAGACGGCCGATCATCGCGGCATCCTGGTCCCGCGAAATCCATAGAAGCATCACGATGCCGAAATTCACCGTCAGGTTAATGAGCGGGGAAAAGACCGCCATGGTACGAAGGGCATCGGTATTGGCCTGCGCAAGCTCCAGCGAAGCCGCACCGAATTTCCCCGTTTCCTCCTCCTCTGCGCGGAATGCCTTCACTACGCGCACCGAAGAAAGAAACTCGCGTGTCACGCCGTTGAGCTTGTCCAGTTTCTCCTGCACCCGTCCAAAGCGCGGGTAGCCGATGCGCATATTGCCCAGGATGAGGAGTGCGACCACAATGAGGATGGCCGCCATAACCGGTGCC
Organism: Clostridia bacterium; assembly: GCA_017476845.1. Lineage (GTDB taxonomy): Bacteria > Bacillota > Clostridia > Christensenellales > Aristaeellaceae > UBA2943. The sequence continues at coordinate 2,696 of JAFUZB010000105.1, read as the reverse complement.
TGCTGGGGTGTCTGCACGATGATGAGGACGATCGCACCGATACAGGTGATCGGTGCCTTGGCCATGATCCGCATGATCCCGTTGATAAAATCCTGCACCTGTGTCACATCGTTGGTAATGCGGGTAATCAGGGAAGCCGGCTGGAGATGATCGATGTTCTCCAGGCTCAGGCCCTGAATCTTATGGTACATATCCCGCCGCAGTTCCTTTCCGATGTTCTGGGAAGTGCGGGTCGAAAAATGGTTACGCATGACCGCCGAGACAGCGCCCACCAGGGCGATGCCCAGCATGATCAGGCCATAATGCAGGATCGTCGGTACGCTGGCATGACTGACGCCCTCGTCCACGATATAGGCCATGTAGGTGGGCTGAAGAAGATCTGCCAGGGCCTCCATGGTCAGAAACAGCATGGAAAACAGGAACATCCCGATATGGCGCCGCAGATAACGAAGGATCAATTTCATCGTTGCATGCTCTTTTCATTACCGGAAGTAAAGGGGCCCGGGAAATGGGCCCCGTGCCTCTCACTGGTCCAAGGTGGCAGACGCCTTCTGCAAGAGTTCGATAATCGGGAGATGCTGCGGGCATACCCCCTCGCACTGACCGCACTGAATGCAGTCTGCCGCCTTTCCGCTGTAAGAAGTGAGATTCCGGTAGAACATGCGTGGACGACCGTCACCGGGATACAGTCGCAGGGTGTTCACCGCACGGAAGACGTCCGGAATACTGATCTGCATGGGACATCCGTCAGTGCAGTAGCAGCATGCCGTACAGCCGATGAGCGGGGTATTAAGCATGATAGCGGTCACCTGCTGGACCGCCTGCTGCTCTTCCTCGGTGAGCGGCTCAAAGCTGCTGAAGGTATGCAGATTGTCCATCATCTGCTCCTCGCTGCTCATGCCCGAGAGAATCGTCATGACGCCGGGAAGCGAGGCGACAAAGCGAAGCGCCCAGGAAGCATTGGAGGCCTCGGGACGGAGGCCCTTGTAGATCGCCTCCAGTTCAGGCGTCAAGGAAGCCAGCGTTCCGCCCTTGACCGGCTCCATCACGATCATGGGGATATTGCGCTCCCGGAGGATTTCATAGAGTTCACCCGAATGCACCACAGGATTGTTCCAGTCGGCATAGTTCAGCTGAATCTGGACAAACTCCACTTCCGGATGATCATCCAGAATCTTCTTGAGGAGCTCAGGCGTGCCATGGAAGGAAAATCCGAAATGCCTTATCTTCCCTTCCGCCTTCTTCTGTAGGCCCCAGGTGAAGCAGTCGTACTTTTCGTAGTTATTGTAGTTGTTGCCCTCTTCAATGGAGTGGAGCAGATAGTAGTCGAAGTATCCTGCACCTGTTCTCTCCAGCTGCTCCTGGAAAATCCTGTCCCTGTCCCCGATTTCATGCATAGCCCATGCCGGCAGCTTTGTCGCCAGATAGAATGACTCGCGGGGATGACGCTTCACAATTGCCTCGCGCACCTCCACCTCGGATAGCCCGCCGTGGTAGACATAGGCCGTGTCGAAATAGTTCAGACCGGCGGCCATGTATGCATCGACCATTTTGCACACCTGTTCATGGTCAATCTTCCCGTCCGTCTGCGGAAGACGCATCAGACCAAAACCCAGCTTGGGCATCTTTTCCATATCGATCGCCATCTGTACTCATCCTCTTCTTCGTGTTCTCTTTTGAACGGTTCCGCTTTGCGCATCTCTCCCAAGGAAGCGCATTCTGCAGCATGCAAACCCGCAGATCCTATCTCACCCCAGGAGATTCTCTCCCGGACCCACTATCTCCGCGGGCCTTGCCTTTCGCGCATTCCTGTGAGGCGCACAAACAGTATCCGTTTGTCTTACATCTTAATCCTTGAAGTTGACTCTAAGTCAATACCGTGAGGAGAGAAATTTCCGGTTTCTCAAGTGCTTTTATCTCTTCTTTCTTGGTATTCAGCTTAAACGTTTAAGCCCAAAAATACTCACTCTCCTCTCCACGCTGCACAAGAGCAGCTGTGGAGAGGAGAGCAATGCATGTTCTTACGAACACCTATCCAAATCTCTGCCTACACCTCTTCATCGTCACTTTCCATGCGCCGATAATACAGGTAGGTGTTGTATCTCGACTGTGCGTCCTGGCTCTCCTTCTTTGCACGCCAGGCATCTGCGTCAGCGCAGATCGCCATCATCTCATCTGCCAGCATTTCCATGCTCTGTCCATAACCATGGTTCACATAGCTTGTCATCCGCGCTATGGATTTCGGCGTCCGGAGCTGTTTTGCCATGATATCGGCGAGCTCTTCGGGATACCCTTGCGCAGAAAGTGCTTGTGCGAGCTCATCTCTTGCCTCTGCCCATATTCTCTGTGCTTCAGTCATAGTTTCTCCTGTATCTATGCTCATACCCACGTCCGACTTCTTCACACACTGCGATCGCACGCGTGATGAAAACGTTTGCGGAACAATATCTCACCCGGAATGTACTTCTCAACTTCCGATGCTCCCGCCCGCAAGACAGATGTGCTGTTATAGCACGTGCATCCGCCTATGTTCGGGAAATTCCACTGCGAGAAGACTACGGGGGCACCTTCGCAAAGGGCAACCCCTGTACTCCCTGCGCACACGAGCGGAGTACATACTCTCTTCTATCACCTGGCGTACCTGTCAAACCAACCGGTAATCTCCTCCAGCCGACGCAGACGATGCGCTGGCTTTC